>JAULVH010000145.1:0-15795 GCA_032111105.1 Burkholderiaceae bacterium
TATGGGATGCGATCATTTTCAGGGGTATTTGTTTAGCAAACCTATACCGTCCAATGATTTAGTAGTATGGGAAAAAAACCGATCGCGCAGCTTTATTCCGCTGCATGCACCAGGTCCAAAATTTTTACCATCATGAAATATAAAACGTGAGGTCGTCTGAAATTTAGACTGCCGCCCATTCCTGCTCAAGTTGAGTGGAATACGCCGCAGGCGCTGCCGCTGTGGAGTCAAAACTAACAGTCTCATATGCGGTGGGATCAGCCAGTAAGGCGCGTAGGAGTTTGTTATTCAAGCCGTGGCCTGATTTATGCGCTGTATAGCTTGCCAGCAGAGGATGTCCTATCAAGTACAGATCACCCATGGCATCGAGAATTTTGTGGCGAACGAATTCATTGCGATAGCGCAAACCACCTCTGTTTAAAATACGAAATTCGTCCATCACTATCGCATTTTCTAGTGAGCCTCCACGCGCCAAACCCATACCGCGCAGGGTTTCTACATCTTGCATAAAGCCAAAGGTTCGTGCTCGTGCGATTTCTTGTATATACGATTCAAAGCTCAAATCGACTTCGGCGGTTTGACCACTACCATCAATAGCCGGATGATTAAATTCAATGAAGAATTTCAGACGAAATCCGTGACAAGGTTCCAGCCGCGCCCACTTTTCATTAGCGCCCTCGCCTTCACGTACCTCTACTACCTTACGAACGCGTATAAATTTTTTAGCTGCATCCTGTTCAATTCGACCAGCCTGCTGCAACAAAAAAACAAACGAGGCAGCCGAACCATCCATGATAGGAATTTCTTCGGCGGTTAAATCAACGATCAGGTTATCGATACCCAATCCTGCGCATGCAGACATTAGGTGCTCAACGGTAGAAACACGCACACCGTCTTTTTCCAGCACTGATGCCATACGCGTATCGCCTACGCCCGTGGCATTGGCTGGTAACTCCACCGGAGGATGCATATCCACTCGGCGAAAAACTATGCCGGTATTGATCGGGGCGGGCCGCAGCGTGAGTTCAACTCGCGTACCGCAATGCAGACCAACACCCGTGGTTGTGACGATCTGATTGATGGTGCGCTGTTTAATCACGCTGGGATACTCTCAGGTAGTTAAATGAATTACAGCTGACCCAGCATGGTCTCAGCATTCGAAACTTCAAACTTACCCGGAGCTTCGATATTGAGTTTTTGTACTACGCCATCCTTGACCAACATCGAGTAACGCTGCGAACGCGTACCCATACCGAACTGACTAAAGTCAGCTGACAAACCGAGTGCTTTTGAAAAATCCGCATTGCCATCGGCCATCATGCGAACGGCACCGCCTGCTTTCAGATCGCGACCCCATGCACCCATTACAAATGCGTCATTCACCGAAATACACCAGATTTCGTCTACGCCTTTAGCATGCAAATCCTTGGCATGTGCTACATAGCCGGGCACGTGTTGAGCTGAACAAGTCGGAGTGAAAGCACCAGGCAATGCAAATATCGCAATCGTCTTGCCCTTAACTAAGTCCGACACGTTGAAGGTATTCGGTCCGAGCGAGCAGCCCGCTGTTTCTGTTTCGATGAATTCAGCAAGCTTACCTTCTGGGAGATGATCTCCGACTTTGATCGACATGATGTTTCCTTTTCTAAAGATGGAAAACGGCACACAGGGCCCGGTGGAAATGAAACCGCGCCCGAATGTTGCCATCGGACGCGGTCGGCTGTTTAAGCACCGCCAAGTATGCCTCGTTGACTAAATTCTTGCAGAATCAGTCCGCCTGACGTCGCAAAAATGCCGGAATATCATACGTTTCCGTGCCATTTCGCTCCATTGCACGCACTGTCTCAGAAGCGGATTCACGACGCCATACAGCAGGTGTACGTATTGCATCGAACTGTTGATTGGCGCCGGGAACCGCATCGGCCGTAGGCACCGATTCGTTATACGTACCGGTACGCTGCACTGCTACTGGGTTAGGAACCAGTACCGGTGAGCGACGCGCACGGCCCAATCCTGTGGCCACCACGGTTACACGCAATTCATCGCCCATCGTTTCATCGTAGGCTATACCTTGCGCAATCGAGGCATCGTCAGCTGCAAATGCACGCACGGTTGCCATGACGTCTTTGATTTCTTTACCTTTGAGCGAACGACTACCCGTGACGTTCACTAACACTCCGCGGGCACCAGAAAGATCAATGCCATCCAACAGCGGGGACGCAATTGCTTGCTCAGCGGCGATACGCGCACGGTCAACGCCTGACGCGACAGCCGTACCCATCATCGCTTTACCTTGCTCAGCCATGATGGTCTTGACGTCATTAAAGTCGACGTTGATATGGCCAGGCACATTAATGATCTCGGCAATACCAGCAACGGCATTGTTGAGTACATCATCGGCATGTTGTAACCATTCAGCCATGCTGTCGTCTTCGTAAATTTCTTCCAATTTTTCATTGAGAATGACGATAAGCGAATCCACATGCTTACTGAGTTCGTCCAGACCTTCGTTGGCGATGTCCATGCATTTTTTACCTTCGTAGGTAAATGGTTTGCATACGACCGCGACAGTCAAAGCGCCTAATTCTTTGGCGACTTGAGCCACAATAGGCGCTGCACCCGTACCAGTACCACCACCCATGCCTGCGGCGATAAACACCATATGTGCACCACGTAGCGCATCTTCGATACGCTCACGTGTTTCTTCAGCCAATTGCCGGCCTAGTGCAGGTTTCATACCAGCGCCCAACCCAGATTCGCCGATTTGAATCACGTTATGTGCTTTTGATAGCGTTAACGCTTGGGCATCGGTATTGGCGACGATGAATTCGACGCCAGAGACACCTTTGTTGATCATATGCTGCACGGCGTTACCACCGGCACCACCGACACCGACCACTTTAATGATGGTCCCCTTCGTGTTTTCAAGCATATCGATTTCCATGTTTAACTCCCCAAATGAAGCAGTTTTTAGTCGATAACCATCACGCTGTGTGACAGCTAGCAACTAACAACTGCTGATTAATACAAAAACGTCCACCACAAAACCATACTTAAAAATTACCGAGAAACCATTCTTTCATTCGTTGCCATACAGCGGTGGCAGAACCACCTTGGCGCACAACGACCTGCCCCCTCAAATACTGACGCTTGGCTTCAATCAGCAAACCCAAGACTGTCGAATAACGCGGACTACGAACGACATCAGCTAACTGACCACTGTACTCAGGCATACCCACTCGTGCGGGCTTGAGAAAAATATCCTCCGCCAGTTCGGCTATCCCCGGTAACTGTGCGCTACCTCCGGTGAGCACAATTCCGGAGGACAGAACTTCTTCAAAACCTGATTCGCGCACAACCTGATGCACGAGCGAAAACAATTCTTCTACACGCGGCTCTATCACGGCTGATAAGGCCTGACGCGATAATGTGCGCGCACCGCGGTCACCCAAACCGGGCACATCAAACACATCCGTCGGGTCGGCCAGCACTTGCTTGGCAATCCCGTAACGCACTTTGATTTCTTCTGCCTCAGCTGTTGGTGTACGCAAAGCCATCGCAATATCGTTGGTGATCTGATCACCTGCAATCGGAATCACCGCCGTATGCCGTATCGCACCTTCAGTAAAAATAGCGATGTCGGTGGTGCCACCACCAATGTCAACTAACACCACACCTAATTCTTTTTCATCTTCCGTTAGCACCGCATCGGCGGATGCCATCGGTTGCAATATCAGGTCAGTGACTTCCAGCCCGCAGCGCCGTATACATTTCACAATGTTCTGAACAGCGGATACTGCACCGGTAACGATGTGTACTTTCACTTCAAGACGTATGCCGCTCATACCGATAGGCTCGCGTACATCTTCTTGGTTATCCACCATGAATTCTTGCGGCACAGTGTGTAACAGCTGCTGATCCGTCGGTATGTTGACTGCCTTGGCTGTTTCAATGACGCGCGCCACATCGGTTGCAGTGACTTCTTTATCCTTGATAGCGACCATGCCGCTGGAATTAAAACTACGTATATGACTACCCGCGATACCTGTCCAGACATTGCGTATCTGGCAGTCCGCCATGAGCTCAGCTTCTTCGAGGGCGCGCTGTATAGACTCCACAGTCGCCTCAATGTTCACCACCACACCCTTTTTTAATCCTTTGGACTCGTGCTGGCCTATGCCTATCACCTCATGCCGGCCATTGGGCAAAACCTCTGCCACCACGGCAACCACTTTCGATGTTCCGATATCAAGACCGACAATCAGATTTTTTGCGTCTTTTGTCATAATTTTTTTGAGTTCGATTCCAATTTCTATACAGCGTCTGGCAGTGATACGTTAGGTGTCTCTACTACTACCTGCCCTCGCGTGCGGTACGCCAAACCATTCGGGTAGCGCATGTCTACGCTTTCTATGCGCGCTGATAACTGAGCAGACAAACGCGGATAAGCGCTTACAAATCTATCTACGCGCACCTTAAATGCTTCACGTTCGTGTATGCGTCCTAATTTAAGTGTGATGCCATTATTTAGTCGTGCAGTCCACGCATAGCGCTTTGATAGTTCTAATTCTCTGGGCGCCAACTTTAACGGTGCCAGCCAATCTCGCAAATCAGCCAGGCGCGCGGCTACCTCGTGCGCACTATCGTCAGGGCCGAGTAATTGTGGCAAGCGACCTTCCGCTTCTGCCTCATCTAAATTGGCCGTAAATAAATAACCATCAACCGACAGCAATCGTCCGTCTTGCTCTCCCCACGCTCCCAGCACACGATACTCATCGATAGAGACGATGAGTTTATTTGGCCACTCCCGACGAACCGAAGCGCGCTGCACCCACGGCACCATTTCAAATGCACTACGAACTGCGGTCAGATCAGCAGTGAAAAAATTTCCTCGTATCCGCGGTAATGCCGCGCTACGCACCGTAGCGACATCCACATACCGCAAAGGCATATCGTTAGCACCTTGAATTTTTACCGCCCGCAAATCAAACATGGATTGACTTGCCGCCCATTTGTAGCCGGCATACAGCACGCACAGAAACAGCACGCCGACGAGGGCGCGCGTGATTCTGTTCATGGTGCTAATGTCATGCCACATAATTCTTTACTTTCTTATTGTTTTTGCCTGATCAAATCACATTAACTAGCTGGCTTCCAATCCTTAGATACACGCAGATCGAGCGCAGCCATACGCAAAATCTCTATACATAGTTTTTCGTACGACATGCCCGCTGCTGCTGCTGACATAGGTACCAGGGAATGACTCGTCATACCTGGTGATGTATTTATCTCTAATAAAAAAGGTTGATTGTCTGATTCACGCACCATGACATCGGCACGTGCCCAACCGCGGCAACCTAGCGTTCTGTAACTTTGCAAAACTAATTCTTGGATTTGCTTTTCTTGTTCAGGTGGCATCTCACTAGGGCAGATATAGCGAGTCTCATCTGAAAAATATTTGTTTTGATAGTCATAATTTGCGTCAGGCGCAACAATACGCACTACCGGTAAAGCACGCGCTGTGTCGCCATATCCCAGCACCGGACAAGTCAACTCCATGCCGCTAATGAATTGCTCTGCCATGACGGCTTTATCAAATTTTGCGGCTAGCTCATAGGCTGCTTGCAGCTGATCAGCTGACGTTACTTTTGTCAGTCCCAGCGTTGAGCCTTCATGCGCAGGTTTAACGATTAAGGGCAAACTCAATCTATCTGCAACGGCTTTCCAATCGCTATCCGCATTCAACATGACGAAATCAGGCGTAGCCAGTCCGCTGTGTAGCCAAACGCGCTTAGTCATTGCCTTATCCATGGCTATCGCCGAAGCCAGCACGCCCGGACCGGTATATGGAATACTCAGTTGTTCAAGTGCGCCCTGCAACGTGCCATCTTCACCATAGCGGCCGTGCAATGCGATAAAAACTCTATCAAATTTTTCTGCTGCTAATTCCGCCAGTGAACGCTGCGCAGGATCGAAGGCATGCGCATCTATCCCTTGATCTTGCAGTGCTTTCAAAACACCCGCGCCCGACATCAAAGAAATATCGCGCTCAGCCGAACGGCCGCCAAACAACACGCCCACTTTGCCAAATTCATTTTTCAGAGCTGTGTTCATACGCTCACCTGCGCAGTCAGTTGTTGCAGCGCTGCAGGCACATTAGCGATAGAACCTGCGCCCATGGTCATCACCACATCACCTGTTTTAACTATCTTTAAAATCACTTCCGACATCTCCGTAATGTCTTCCACAAAAACCAAATCTGTTTTTCCAATAACGCGCAACGCATGGGCCAGCGATCGACCATCCGCTGCTGGTATAGGTTGCTCTCCGGCGGGATACACATCAGCCAGTACCAGCACATCAACGGTTGAAAGCACTTTGACAAAATCTTCAAATAAATCACGAGTCCGCGTGTAGCGATGAGGCTGAAACGCCAGCACCAATCGACGCCCGGGAAAAGCACCACGTGCAGCTGCAATGGTGGCCGCTGTTTCAACCGGATGGTGACCGTAATCGTCTACCAGCGCGAATGTTCCACCGGATGGCAATGGTAGCTGGCCATACTTGGTAAAACGTCGTCCCACGCCTTTAAATTCACGAAGTGCTTTTTGTATATGTTTGTCGTCTACATCAAGCTCGCGCGCAATTGCAATCGCAGCGCACGCGTTTTGTACGTTGTGCATACCCGGCTGATTCAGATGCACCAGCAAGGGCTGGTAGTCTTTTTGAAGTACCGTAAATTCCATATGACCATTTACAGCGCGTGCATCGATCGCTCGTACATTGGCCTCTTCATGAAAACCATAGGTCATGATCATCTTGGAGATAAACGGCATGATTTCACGCACGTTTTTGTCGTCCAAACATAAAATCGCAACACCATAAAATGGCAGCCGCTGAGTAAATTCTATAAATGCCTGCTTGAGCTTGGCAAAACTGTGATCGTAGGTTTCCATGTGATCGGCATCGATGTTGGTGATGACTTCAATCACAGGTGATAAATTTAAAAACGACGCATCCGATTCATCTGCCTCGGCCACAATAAAATCACCTGAACCTAGCTTAGCGTTGGCTCCGGCGCTATTAAGCCGACCACCAATTACAAAGGTGGGATCTAAACCACCCTCAGCCAATATGCTGGCAACTAAACTTGTCGTGGTTGTTTTGCCATGAGTGCCAGCAATAGCTATGCCGCTTTTTAATCGCATCAACTCAGCCAGCATGACTGCGCGCGGAACAATAGGTATACGCCGCGCACGCGCCGCAATCACCTCAGGATTATTTGGTTGTACCGCCGTAGAGGTCACTATCGCATCGGCACCATCGATATGGTCAGGCGCATGTCCTATACGTATCGAAATGCCCAGCTCCGCCAAACGACGGCTAGCTGCATTGTTAGCCAGATCAGAACCCGATACGGTATAGCCAAGATTGAGCAATACCTCAGCGATGCCGCTCATACCTGAGCCGCCTATACCTACAAAGTGTATGTGTTTAACTTTGTGTTTCATGGCTTTGCCAGGGTTTCTATGATCTGCGCGATCATGTCGTTGGCATCACGCTTGCCATGCTCATAGGCGGCTTCAGCCATTTGCAGACAGCGTTCACGCGTAATCGTTTTAAGCAATGAAGCTAATGCTTCTGTATTTAATTCTTTTTGTGGCTGGTGAAACGCCGCGCCTATCTGAGCCATCCACTGAGCGTTATCACGCTGGTGCGATGTTGTAGAGGCGATAAAAGGCACCAAAATACTGGCCACTCCAGCAGCACACAATTCAGACACAGTAATTGCACCTGCACGACAAATCACCAGATCAGCTTGCGCATAACGTGTGGCCATATCATCAATAAAATCAACCAGCTCTGCTTGTACTCCATGCTGCTGATAAGTACTCTGAAGTGCTGCGATATGTTGACGGCCTGACTGATGAATAACACGCGGTCTGTCGCCTTCGGGTATTAATGCGAGAGCTGCGGGTATAGTGCTGTTGAGTATTTGTGCGCCCAGGCTTCCACCCAAAACCAAGATAGTCAGCGGGCCTGTATGCGATGCATAGCGAATTCTTGGCAGGGGTAGCGAGGTAATTTCACGACGTACCGAATTGCCTGTTACGTGTATTCGTTTATCCGAATCGCTAAGGGGCGTTGAAAATCCAAAGAGTATTTTTTTCGCAAACGGTAGCAGTGATTTGTTCGATAACAGTAATGCAGCATCGGCGTTCACCAGTACTAATGGCGTGCCGAATAATTTGGCGACCAATCCGCCAGGTACCGTCACATAACCACCCATACCCAGTACAACATCGGGTTTGCGACGTCGCATGATGGAAAAGCATTGAATAAAACTATTCATCAGCTTAAAAATACCTCTCACGCTGTGCAACCAACCTTTACCACGCAAACCTGAGAAATTAATTGCATCGAACTCAACACCATGACGCGGCACGATATCGGCTTCCATCCCATGCGTAGTACCCAGCCACGAAATATCCCAGCCACGTGCACGCAGGGTGTCAGCGATCGCCAAGCCGGGGAAAATATGACCTCCCGTACCCGCTGCCATGATGAGAAGACGACTCATGTACGTCCTCCACGCATGAGCAAACGATTTTCATAATCGATACGCAGCAGCACAGCCAAACCTACGCAGTTAATCACTACGCCAGATCCGCCGTAACTCATCAGCGGCAAAGTCAAGCCCTTGGTAGGTAACAATCCGAGATTGACACCCATATTGATAAACGCCTGTACGCCTATCCACAAACCTATACCTTTGGCGACCAGACCTGCGAATACGTTATCAACTGCGATGCATTGACGGCCGATATCAAATGCACGCCGTACTATCCAATAAAAAGCGAAAGTCACTAACAAGACACCCGCCAATCCTAATTCTTCACCAATAACGGCCAACAAAAAGTCTGTGTGTGCTTCAGGCAGGTAGTGCAGTTTTTCTACACTGGCGCCCAAGCCCACACCAAACAATTCACCGCGCCCAAACGCAATCAGTGAATGCGTAAGTTGGAATGCCTTACCGAGCGAATTTTCTTCTGTCCAGGGATTCAAGTAGGCAACCATACGTTCATAGCGCCAAGGCGAAATTAATATGATGGTGAAAAACACGGCCGCCAAAACACTCAGTATTCCGCCGAACCAAATAATGTTGAACCCGCCCAGGAATAAAATACCCATAGCGATACAGACCACAACACCAAACGCACCCAAGTCAGGTTGCAGCATCAGCAAACCACCACACAAGCCAACGGCAATGGCCATAGGCAGAAAACCCTTGGTCAGTTTGTGCATGTATTGTTGTTTGCGTACGGTGAAGTCAGCTGCATACAAAATCATCATCAGCTTGAGTATTTCTGAAGGCTGGAGGCTAAAACCTCCAAAGCCTATCCAGCGACGAGCGCCATTGACTCCCTTGCCTATACCTGGAACCAATACCAAAATCATGAGTACCAGCGCAAAGCTAAATAGCAAAGGCGCAGCACTTTGCCATTGTTCGATTTTTACCCGAAAGGCAAATAGCCCTGCCGCCAATCCGATGACAACGAACATAGACTGACGCATCAGGAAATGATGGTTTTTATAGTTGGCGTATTTAGGCGAGTCTGGCAATCCTATCGATGCTGAATACACCATCACCACGCCGGTCAACAGCAGCAGTAGCACGACCCATACCAGCGGCTGATCATATTCAAGCATGCTGGATCGCTGACCGATACGGTTGTCACCCGTAGCGGAGTCGGTCGTGTTATTCCACGGAAGCGTCAGTCTCATGCTCGGATCTCCCCAAGCGCAAGACTCAGTTCACGCACGGCATCGCCAAATACTTGTGCCCGGTGTGCGTAATTAGTAAACATATCTAAGCTGGCGCACGCAGGTGAAAGTAAAACAACATCCCCCTCAATAGCCATCTCCGCGGCGCGTTCAACCGCCTGCTCCAGCGTCCAGCAATCGGTGAGCGGCACGTTCGTATCTGCCAATGCAGCACGTATGGTCGGGCCATCTTTGCCAATTAACATGACCGCTTTTACGTAGCGCATCACCGGCTTGGCTAGTGGTGCAAAATCCTGGCCTTTGCCATCACCGCCTGCAATTAAAATCAGGTTGGGGCGAGCATCTGAACCGAGCCCGTTAATGGCTGCCAGAGTCGCTCCTACATTCGTACCCTTGCTGTCGTCTATATAGTCAACGCCACGCGCCGTAGAAATCAATTCAACGCGATGTGGCTCACCCTGATACTGACGCGCTGCATGCAGCAACGTAGCTAATGGCAAACCTAGGGCACGACACAATGCTAATGCTGCCAATACATTGCTGGCATTGTGCAAGCCACGTATTTTTAATGCATCTACTGGCATTAATCGATTGATGAAAACTTCAGATACTATTTTTTGCTTACCGCGTTTTTTCTTTTCACTGTCGTCTTCCGTACTCACAGCCTGTATCAGCCATCGCATACCATGCTCTTCGAGCATGCCAAAATCGCCTGGCTCGGTTGGCACATCGGTACCAAACGTAGTGCACTGCGCATCAGATGCACTCATCTTCATGACGCGCGCATCATCGCGATTTAATACTCTGATGGTGTCTGAACCAAAAATGCGCTCTTTGGCTTTGGCATACTCAGTCATGTTGCCATGCCAGTCCAGGTGATCCTGCGAGATATTTAATACTGTTGCCACATCGGCGCGCAAAGTGTAGCTGCTGTAAAGCTGAAAGCTCGATAGCTCGAGCACCCAGACGGCCGGCAAACTATCGGTCGCTATCGATTCACGTAATACATCCAGTGCTGCCGGACTAATGTTTCCAGCGACTTTAACGGACATGCCTGCAGCGCGACAGAGCTCGCCAGTTAGCCGCGTAACCGTGGTCTTGCCGTTGGTGCCGGTGATAGCAATTATTTTTGGGTGATACCCACGCTCCTGTTTCAGCGCAGACAGTGCCTGGGCGAATAATTCAATTTCGCCCCATACAGGAATACATTTTTCCTGAGCTGCAGCCAACAAGGATGCCAGCTCATTAATAGGCGACAAGCCTGGACTCAAAATAATTAGATTTATATCGTCCAATAGTGCGGGTGTAAATTCACCCGCCATGAATTCTGCTGTAGGTATATTTTCACGCAGCGTAGTCAAACGATCGGGTAGTGCCCGCGTATCGGCCACGCGCAGGCGCACGCCGGCATCGGCCAGCCAATGTGCGATTGCCAGGCCCGATTCTCCGAGCCCCAGCACCAGTGCGTGTTTACCTGCGTAGTTCATTTTTTATTCGTGAGAATTTATTTTTACGATTTAGCGCAGCTTTAATGTCGATAGCCCAAATAACACCAACATCATGGTGATAATCCAGAACCGAACGACCACTTGTGTTTCTTTCCAACCTTTTTGTTCATAGTGATGGTGCAGTGGCGCCATGAGTAAAACTCGTTTACCGACACCGGTTTTCATTTTTGTGTATTTGAAATACGCCACCTGCAGCATGACGGATAAGGTCTCGACAACAAATACACCGCCCATAATGAACAGCACGATTTCCTGACGAACGATCACAGCAATCGTGCCTAGCGCACCGCCCAAGGCCAGCGCACCCACATCACCCATAAAGACTTGTGCGGGATAAGCGTTAAACCATAGGAAAGCCAAACCTGCACCCGCCATCGCGCCACAGAAAATCAGTAGCTCGCCGGCACCAGGTATGTGAGGAATCAGTAAATATTTTGCGTAGGTCGCGCTACCGGTTAAGTACGCAAAAATACCGAGCGCTGAACCCACCATGACGGTGGGCATGATGGCAAGGCCATCGAGACCATCGGTCAAATTAACGGCATTGCTGGTACCCACAATCACAAAATAGGTGAGCGCAATAAAACCCCAGACACCCAGGGGATAGCTCACTGTTTTGAAAAAAGGAACGATCAAGTCGGCTTTTTGCGGTAACTCCAAAGTGAAACCTGATTGCACCCACGACATGAACAATTCGAGTACTGCGGTATTGGTCGGGCCAGAAACAGAAAATGCCAGATACAACGCGGCAAGCAATCCTATTAGTGACTGCCACATATATTTTTCGCGCGAACGCATACCGTTTGGATCTTTGTAGACCACCTTGCGGTAATCATCTACCCAACCGATCACTCCAAAACCCAGCGTTACTATCAATACCGGCCAGACAAAGCGGTTACTCCAATCCACCCACAGTAAGGTTGAAACGCCTATGCCTATCAAGATCAAGACTCCGCCCATGGTGGGCGTACCTGATTTCACCAAATGTGTTTGTGGACCATCGGTACGCACGGCTTGCCCTACCTTTAAGGTGGTAAGCAAACGAATGACGATAGGTCCAAACAGTAGGCCTATCGCTAATGAAGTGAGAGTCGCAAAGACAGCGCGAAAGGTAATGAAGTTAAATACCCTCAACGCACCCAATTGATCTTGAAAATGTTGTGCCAGCCAGAGCAGCATCTTAGTGCCCCCCCGCCAAAGTGCCTGTCAGGCGCTCTACTACGCGTTCCATTTTCATGAAGCGTGATCCTTTAACAAGAATGCTCGCGCTAGCAGAGGTGCTGCCCAGCTCGTTGTTTAGAGTGTCTACATCATCGAAATGCCGACCCTCACTACCAAAGGCAAGGCTGGCATGACGCGCCAACGCACCCAACGTAAATAACTGATCAATATGGCGAGTACGCGCATACGAACCAATTTCTTCATGAAACGCTACGCCTTCCGATCCGACTTCACCCATGTCGCCCAATACCAATGTGCGCGGTGAAGGAGCTGTAGCTAATACATCAATTGCAGCACGTACTGAATCAGGATTGGCGTTGTAGGTGTCATCAATAACCAAAGCGCCATTCGGTGTATTTTTGCGTTGCAAACGCCCCGCCACCGGAACAAATGCCTGCAAACCGCGAACGATATAGTCGAGATCAATACCGATAGCGTGGCTTGCTGCAAAGGCAGCCAAGGCATTGCGTACGTTGTGTTCACCTGCTGCTGCAAGCGATACATGAACTGACTGACCGTTGATGTGAACCTGCATATCACTACCAAACGCCTTGGGAGTCCAGTCACACCACAGCTCTGCGCGCTCATCTAAGCCAAACGTCATCGTGCGTCGTTTATTCGCATAGGTTTGCCACAGTGAAGAGTAATCATCATCACCAGGAAAAACCGCGCACCCCGTAGCAGGCAAAGCAGTAATCACCGCGCCATTTTCTTTAGCTACAGCAGCCACACTTTCCATAAATTCTTGATGTTCGCGCTGGGCATTATTAACTAGCCCTACCGTAGGCTGAGCAATCTCTGCAAGCCGTGCAATTTCGCCCGGATGATTCATGCCCATTTCTATTACTGCCGCACGATGTGAACTCTCTAACCTAAATAAAGTTAATGGCACGCCAATTTCATTATTGAGATTACCTTGTGTGGAGAGATAATTTTTTTCACCAAACGCTGCCGATAAAATAGAGGCAATCATTTCTTTAACAGTGGTTTTGCCATTACTGCCGGTTACACCTATGACAGGAATAGAAAATTTCTGACGCCATGCAGACGCTATCTGCCCCAGGGCATAACGAGTATCGGGCACAACCAATGCAGGTAACGTGAATCCTTCTGGAATACGCTCAACAACAACCGCTGATGCACCTTGCGCGGCGACCTCATGCAAAAAATCATGTGCATCAAACCGCTCACCTCGCAGGGCAACAAATAAATTGTCTTTACCTACTTTTTTGCTGTTCGTAGTAACGCCATTAAAAGTAGCAGGTGCTGTCATGTGCGCACCTGGAATATGACTCATTAATTCTGAAAGGCTAGCGTGCATCAGTGCCCTCCAAAACGTGTTGCGCGCGTAGCTAAGGCTAGCGCTGCATGATCGGCATCGCGGAAAGCGAGTTTTTTGCCTTTAACTTCTTGATAGTCTTCGTGTCCTTTACCTGCAATAAGGACGACGTCATTTTTTCCTGCGTGACGTATGGCTGACAAAATAGCCTGCGCACGATCTTCAATAATCTGTAGTTTGTTTGATGGAAAATTCGCAGTGCCTTCCATCATCTGAGCAATGATGTCGGCTGAATTTTCATTGCGCGGATTGTCGCTGGTAATAACTAAGTGATCTGCTGTAAAAGCTGCGGTGGTCATGAGTGGGCGCTTGCCGGGATCACGATCGCCACCGCAACCAAAGACACACCATAATTGTCCGTTACGCGCTGCAGCTAATTGACGTAATGTTTGCAATGCTTTTTCAAGCGCATCAGGCGTATGAGCATAATCAATCACAGCCATGGGGCCGTCTTGTCCACCCAACTGCTCCATACGACCTGGTACTGCAGTCAAAGATTCGATCTGTCGCACTACACTGGCCCACGAAAGGCCGCGCGCGAGTAGTACACCAGCGATTGCCAGTACATTACTCACATTAAAATGTCCTATGAGGTGAGTACGAACAGCACCCGACCCAAAAGGTGAAGAAATATGAAAATTTGTACCATGCTGGCTAACGCGTATATCACTCGCGCTGAGCACCGATACATCATCCTGCTTAACACCTTCGACGGTGTAGCCGATGATTTTCACATCGGCGCGATGACTCTGTAGCTGCGCGACTCGGCGCAAACCCATAGCATCATCGAGATTGATGACTGCATGCTGCAAGCCTGGCCAGCTAAACAAATGCGCTTTCGCTTCTTCGTAGGCTGCCATGGTGCCGTGAAAATCTAAATGGTCGCGCGTAAAGTTCGTCAGCACAGCCACATCAACATGTAACTCATCCAAGCGCCCTTGCACCAAACCTATGGATGATGCTTCGATGGCCAGCACTTTTGATCCGCGCGCTTTTTGCTGAGCGAGAGAACAAAATAGTTGTACTGGATCGGGAGTGGTTAATCCCGTGACCTGAAATTTATCGCTCTCGCCATTGCGATATTGTGCGATACCCATGGTTCCTATGACTGCTGTGGGTAATCCTTCGCGAGATAACGCTTGTCCTAACCATTGCGTGCACGAAGTTTTGCCGTTAGTGCCCGTTACAGCCACGCTAAACATGTCGGCATCTGGTTTTTCATACCATTCATAGGCAATGCGGCCAGCTATTTTCGCCAGCTCTGGTACGCCAAAGTGCGCAACTGCCCATTCAGGATTCCATTGAAAATCATTGTCTATTTCATAGAGTACAGCTTGCGCACCCAACTCAATGGCCTGCTGTATATGATGTCGTCCGTCTCCAATCTCACCAACACAAGCGAGGAAAACATCGCCACGCTGTAGCCGACGAGAATCGAGCGATAAATTCGCTGATGGCGCAGTGTCTTGTAACCAGCGCGTTACGTCAGTGATATCGATAATGGCGCTCGTCATCACATGCTCTCCGCAATCGGCTCAGCCGGAATGACGACGTTAGTGATACTGGCATCGGGTGGCACATTAAGTGATGACAGCGTGCTTGCAGCGACGCTGGCAAATACAGGCGCTGCAACCAATCCGCCAAAGTGTTTACCAGCACCTGGCTCATCTATCATGACGGCGATGATGATGCGCGGATCAGACGCTGGTGCCAAACCTACGAAGGACGCAACATATTTGTTTACGTAGCGTCCGTTTTCTAATTTATGTGCCGTGCCTGTTTTACCCGCCACCCGGTAGCCACTTACTTGTGCCAGCGGCGCGGTACCCCCTGGACGGCTGCGGCGGCGGCGGGCACGGCAGCTCGGTTCGTCGTGAATCATCGCCATCCGGCGGCCGGGAGCGGGACGCCACCAGCGCGGGCGGTAATGGCGGCCCGGCC
>JAULVH010000145.1:15805-17288 GCA_032111105.1 Burkholderiaceae bacterium
TGACGCGCCGTTTTGCTGCTAATGACATGTTGAGCCGTGGGCGGCTGTGACACTTTTTGGAACGACAAAGGAATCATTTCGCCATTACGCGCAAAGATCATGTACGAGCGTGCGATTTGTATGAGCGATACCGAAATGCCGTGGCCATAACTCATGGTCGCCTGCTCTATCGGCCGCCAGGTTTTATAAGGCCGCATACGACCTGCAACTGCTCCTGGAAAACCTACGCGGGGTGGCTGTCCAAAACCGACAGCACTAAACATGTCCCACATTTGGCGCGCTTCGAGCTTTTGCGCCATGCGTACCGTGCCGACATTCGATGATTGCTGAATGATCTGGGAAACCGACAATCCCGGTGCATGAGTATGAGAATCCCCGATAGTCGAAGGGCCTATCGTTAATTTGCCCGGTGTGTCTAAGATGGTGCTTGGTGTGACCAGTCCTTTTTCTAACGCCAATGCCACCGTAAATGGTTTAAGCGTAGAACCCGGTTCATAGATATCGGTAAATACACGATTACGTAATTGTGCACCGCTTAGTCCAAAGCGGCTATTTGGGTTGTAGGTCGGCATATTAGCTAGTGCAAGCACTTCACCTGTTTTGGCATCCAAAACGACTATGCCGCCTGCTTTTGCTTTATTTTTTTCGACTGCCTGCTGCAAATGAGTAAACGCGATGTACTGAATTTTGCTATCGATGGACAACGTGAGATCGCGTCCATCTTGAGGCTCGCGCACCATAGCGATATCTTCAACTATGCGATTGAGATTATCGTGTATGACGCGTCGACTACCGGAAATGCCACCCAACGTAGATTGTTGAGCAAGCTCCATACCTTCTTGACCTTTGTCTTCAAAATTCGTAAATCCAAGAACGTGTGCTGCTACCTGTCCAGCTGGATAAAAGCGTTTGTATGCCGGCCGTGTGTCTTTGTCTATGCCACGAATATCCAGTGCAAGTATTTTGTCGACTACATCTTTTTCGACTTGACGCTTGAGATAAACAAAATTTGAATCAGATTCGAGTTTTTTCTTTAGTTCTTGCGAACTCATCTCTAATAACTTAGCCAATTGCTGTAGCTTTTCAGGCGGCGCGTTATTGACCGTTGCTGGTACTGCCCAAATGGCTTTTACTGGCAGCGAGGTCGCCATGACCTCACCATTTCGATCAAGAATTTTTCCACGCACAGCAGGTAATTCGAGTCTGCGTGCGTAACGTGATTCACCTTTTTTCTGCAAGAACTCTGTCGATACAGCCTGCAACCAAAAAGCGCGCGCAGCGAGTGCGGCAAATGCAGCAAATAACAAAAATAAAGCAACACGTGAACGCCAAGCAGGTAAGCGCACAGCCAGCACTGGGCTAGCGGCAAACGCCACGCCTCGAGCTGCTGCTTTTCTGCTGGGTGCGCGCACTATTTGGCTCCCGCCGTTATGTAATGTGTTCTGTTAGCACTCGGCGACGACATGCCCAGTGTTGTGCGGGC
>JAULVH010000145.1:17298-18008 GCA_032111105.1 Burkholderiaceae bacterium
TCGAATCAACTCGCTCATGCTTAGCAAGATTGGATTGTTCCAACTGTAGCTGTGACCATTCCGTCTCTAATTCTTTTTGTCGTAGTTGTGAGCGCTCGAGCTCCACAAACAAGCGCCGTGCCTGGAACTGTGAGTTCACCAGCAGCAGCGCACAAATCATCAATAAACCCACCAGCGAGACCAGCGCGCGATTATTCATGACGAGCCTCCAACGGCAATCGCATAGCGCAACGCATGACGGCTGAGCGCGCTCTTGGATTAGCAGCGATCTCCATCTCGGAAGGTTTTGTTCGGCCGAGTAATTTCATTAAGGGCGGCGGCAAATCGACAGCACGAACAGGCAAGCGACGATCGGGCTGCGGTACGTTGGCTTTATCTGCCATGAACCGTTTGACGATACGATCTTCTAGCGAATGAAAACTAATCACCACCAATCTCCCGAACGGTGCAAGGCGTTCGTATGCCTGATTCAAACCTGCTTCCAGTTCTTCAAGTTCCTGATTGATGAATATGCGTACAGCCTGAAAAGTCCGGGTGGCCGGGTCTTTCCCTTTTTCACGGGTCTTGACGGCGCCAGCCACGAGTGCGGCAAAGTCTCTCGTTCCAACGAGTGGCTCGACTGCCCGGCGAGCAACAATCGCCTTTGCAATCTGAAAAGCAAACCGTTCTTCCCCATAGTCGCGTATCACTTTCTCCAAATTTTCCTGAGT
>JAULVH010000145.1:18018-18638 GCA_032111105.1 Burkholderiaceae bacterium
TCAGATGCAGGTCGTCCACGCGTGGTGTCCATACGCATGTCCAACGGACCATCCGCCCGAAAACTAAAACCACGCTCGGCTTCATCAATCTGAGGTGAAGACACTCCCAGGTCGAGTAACACCCCATCAATTTTTTCAATAGCTAATGCTGCGAGCTGCTTTTCCAGCGTCGCAAAACTGTCATGCACAATCACAAATCGGCTATCTTCTTGCGCCAGCTTTTGTGCCGCAGCAACCGCCCGCGGATCTTTATCGAATGCAATCAAACGGCCCTGAGCCGACAGTCGATCCAAAATAAGGCGACTATGCCCACCCCGACCAAACGTGCCATCGACAAAAATACCGTCTCTGCGTTCATCCACAATAGCGAGCGCATCAACCGCCTCATCCAACAACACCGTTCGGTGCAAATACTCGGGCACCGCTACTTGGCTCATGAGGGACGATCAGAATGAAAAATTATTCAATACGTCTGGCATGCCATTCGCAATAGCTTCCGATTCACTTTCTTCCAGCTTCGCTGCATCCCACACTTCAAAATGACTGCCCATACCGAGCAACATCACGTCGCGCGTCAGTAATGCCGCAGTACGTAGCTCGGGGGAAATCAGAATTCGGCC
>JAULVH010000145.1:18648-25370 GCA_032111105.1 Burkholderiaceae bacterium
CTCGACATCCGATGCATTACCCAGGAAAATGCGTTGCCATGCGCGTGCCGACATAGGCCAGGCAGCAATTTGTTCGCGATGAATTTCCCAGACGGGACGGGGAAATAAAAGAAGACAGCCATGAGGGTGTTTGGTCAGCGTAATGCGTCCTTCGCACTGCAAAGACAGCGCGTCACGATGCCGAGCCGGAATAGACATCCGCCCTTTAGCATCCAGACTTAAAGCTGACGCACCCTGATACACCTTGGCTATCTCCTGTGTCGTTAAAATTTAGTGAACGTAAGCAAAACAGCAAGCCGTCAAATGTTAGGAGAAAGAAAAACATTTCCCCCACAAAAAGACACTTTTTCACACTGCCGCCCACTTTAGTAGATCGAGAATTGTCGGTCAAGGAATATCGCGGGTATAAATGTAGTTTTTTTCAATGAAGTCAATGACTTAGCGTCAACTGTTGAAGCTGTATGTGGATGCAATAGGCTTGCAAAATTAAGGACTTAGGGGAGTTAATGAAAGTAAAACTTCAGCAATACACATGTGTTTTGTGCGATCACTGATTAACTTGTTAAAAAGTGCTAGCAAAAATACAACTCTTCTCGGCATGCGATGGCCGAGCCCCGGCCGACGGCCCCGCAGGACTCATCCCAATGGACATTCTTCTCGGCAAATTCACAATTCGCTTACGCCCATCGACGTGCCAACTATATGCACGCAAGTGCTAAGGCCAACCCGATCAGGCGCAGAGGCTGGACCGGTCAAGCGCTACGAAAGTTTCAAAGGAAATGGCATTCAGTGCGGGTTTAGCAAACAACCCATGCCAGAAGTTAGCGCCGCAGAAATGCCTCGGGCGCTTTTAAAAATGTGAAGCAGACCGATAGGCCGGATTCTGTATAGCAGCTTGCGCTGCTCTGACAGTCATTCCTCTAGGCGCTGGATTACTCCAGCGCTCAAGCTTCCTACCCGCATGCTCAGCGAGCAACGTCAACGCATGCCTATTTGGAATTGCTCCGGGTGGAGGTTACCGCGTTTCACCCTTTACAGCTTGCGCTGCAAAGACTCGTCTCTGTGGCCCTATTCCTCGTCTCACGACGGACGGCCGTTAACCGTCACCCTGCTTTATGGAGTCCGGACCTTCCTCTCGCTATCGCCATTACGCGACTGCCAGCGACTGTCTAGTCTGCTTCACGACACGATTCTATCTGAGACCGGGAGTAATGCTACGAAAGGTTTTTAAATAAATCGAGCGAGAATCAATTTAATTAAGCAAAAGTAGACAACCTCTCTGCCCGTATCTACAATGTAGACACAAAAGTTGAAAAGAGGATCACCATGCAAGCGATTATCAAAAAGTGGGGCAATAGCCCCGCGCTCAGATTAAGCGCTAGTTTAATGAAAGAAGCGCAGCTAACGATTGATCAAGAAGTTTCAGTCAAAGTATCGCGTGGAAAAATCATCATCGAACCAGCGATTCGCAAGGAATACAAATTAGAAGAATTGGTAGCCGGCATTACCTCTGCTAATACTCATGCAGAAACAGATTTTGGTAAGCACGTCGGAAAGGAAATCTGGTAGTGGTCAAGCGATATGTGCCCGATTCGGGCGATATCGTTTGGCTGGAATTCGACCCTCAGGCGGGGCATGAACAGGCAGGTCATCGTCCAGCCTTGGTGCTTAGCCCGGCTTCGTACAATGGCAAGACTGGCTTAATGGTTTGCTGCCCACTCAGTACCCAAGTCAAAGGACATCCTTTTGAGGTCGTAACTATCGTTGACGGCACGCGCTGTGCTGTATTGACGGATCATGTGAAATCACTAGATTGGCGCGCACGTAAAGCCAAACACAAAGCCAACCTCGGCGAGCAGGAATTGTGGGATGTGCGTGCCAAAATAAAAGCGCTGCTCATGATTTGATAAATAAACAATGCTTATGATTGCGGAACGTTGAACTGCTTGAGCGAGCATCAAAAAAAACCACCCGAGGGTGGTTTTTATTTTTTTACTGACCGCGAATATATTTTTTAATTTCAGTCCAATTCAAGTCATTGGGCGAAAGTGTCAAAACAGACTTTACTCATTCATTCCTTCGTAGAAGGAGATATATTCCGTGCCGTTACGGGCATAGCGGCACACAGTTCTTATTTCCGTCCCTGTATGAATAGACATGTGCTTGCGATACGGTAAGCCGTTTCGACGCTTTCAACACTTTTCCTCTTACCAAAAGCGTTGGCCCATTGGCAGGGCCAACAATCTTAAGTGTGCAGCCTAAGGTGGCGTCCACCCAACCCTCTGGATGTAATGTGGCAACCAACGATACGACAACAAAATCTGCCGCAGCAAAAATAGGGGTTGCTTGTAACTGCCCAGGACTAAAACTAAATTCGTCTTGGTAAGGAATAGATAATTCAGCCTTACCAGCAGTAATTTGATTGAATCTTAATTCAATGTCCGCGCCACAGGCATAGACATTACCAGCGCCTCCAAAGCACTCGCAAAGTTTGGATTTAAGGGTGTCATTTAGTTTTTCTTTTTTTGTTGTTCCAACTTTTTTACTTTGCATTTGTGTAGATGGGAATTTTGATTTTTTTGAGCTTGTTTTTCACGCTAGTGAAACCAGCCAGTATGAGAAACCAATTACTTGCGAAGCGCTCTGTTTTTTGTGATCTCCGTATCTATCTCAGCGATACGAACTTCAAACATTGCAACCATCTGAACTGTCGTAAGCGTTTTTAGCGATATGACGGTAAAACTTCGCCTATCTGCCGGAGTGAAAATCCGCAATCTCTCGACATAGATATAAATCTAAGCTCACGAATCCCACTCTCGCTAAATTCCCGATAGTCAGATGAGCGGCGCTCCGAAGAAATTAAAACAAGACGCTCCCAGTGGCGAATCGAATAGATGGATACCTCAGCTAGAGTTTGTTATTAGCTAAGTGTGGCTTGCTGGGCTCGGCAAAGATCGATTTCTAAGGAAATTTAATTATGCTATTATTTCTCTAGACATGGAGTCGACTATGATTGCAACTAAAAGCAAACTCGCCGCAAAGCCAGATCCATCCTCTGTTCTAACTAAAGCCGTGGCCCGCGCGGCAGAGCGCCTAGACATCTCCCGCGCTTTGCTCGCCAAAATTTTAGGCGTGAGCCCACCCACGGTAACTCGCCTCTATAACGGCCAATACTCGCTAGATGAACGCCGCAAAGAATGGGAGTTCGCCTTGCTATTTGTGCGCGTATTCCGCTCACTCGACTCCATCGTGGGTAACGAGCACTCTGCACGGCTATGGCTCAACAGCGAAAATCGGGGGCTCAATGGCCGTCCTGTCGATCTAATTCGTCAAACAGAAGGGCTGGTCCGTGTCGTTCACTACCTGGACGCCTCCCGCGGTCTCGTCTGAAGCCTTTGCCTGGCGCGGCCAGGTCTGGCGCATGGTGGAATCGCAGCACATTGCGGCCACCATGAAGCTGGTCGACAATCGCGACGAGCAAGATCTGCTGGAGTCAATACTGGAATCAAGCAAGCCTACCCGGCCTGATGACACTGCTGGCCTGGATTATTTACTCGCCACACCCTTTCGGTATGACCCCAAGCGCGGCGGCTCACGCTTTCGAGCGGTAACGGACCCCGGTGTGTTTTATGGTGCAGAATCAGTCCGGACAGCTGGCGCAGAACTCGGCTATTGGCGCTGGAAATTTCTACAAGATGCGATCGATCTTGAACGCCTTGAACCTGTAGCGCATACGGCATTTCGAGTAGAGGTAGCAACCACAGTGATTGATTTGCAGCGACCTCCGTTCGATGCGAACGCCGCCATTTGGCAACACCCAACAGATTACGATTTAACCCAGAAATTTGCTCGTGTTGCGCGAGAAGCCAACATCGGCGGCATCTTGTATCGCTCTGTTCGTGATCCGCAGCCGTCCATGTGCTTAGCATTACTCACGCCCGCAGGTTTCCCTAAGCCCAAGCCAAACGATAAGCAACAGACTTGGTATTTGGCCGTATCGCCGCATGAAGTGACACTGCGGCGTGATACTGAGTCGATGCAGTTCGCAACGGCAGATTGGTAGGCTAGTTTCTCCGCCTGGAAAAAACTATCGTATCAAAAATATTCCGGCACTAGAACAATTGATAAAATTTACGAGAAGACGGATATTTTTAGAATTTATTATGACCCCTCATAAAGTGTATCTAATTAGTCAGAAAAATTTGTGATCTCCTAATGAATATGTGTATATTTGACGTACGACTCACCCATTGACCGCTTGGTTAGACCAAGTGCTCTATGGGCGACAGGCCGCCTCCGGGCGGCTTTGTCATTTCTACAGGGGGCGGTTTGCGAACAATTGTCTATGTCGATGGATACAACCTTTACTATGGCTTGCTTAGAAAATCCAAGCTCAAATGGTTAGATCTGTATTCATTGTTCAATGATCATGTGTTGGATGATCGAGCAAATTTGCTCGAAGTCCGGTACTACACTGCACCTGTTCTTGGAAGAATGTCCGATGATTCAAAATCAACATGGCGGCAGCGTACCTATCTTCAAGCACTCAGGAAAATGTATTCGGGAAAGCTGAAAATCATAGAAGGAAAAATTCTCGCCACTACACCCTATCAAAGATTAGTCCGACCGATTCCTGAAGCTCCACATCTTGAAAAAGTTCAGGTTTTCGACTTCAATGAGAAAAAAACCGATGTAAACCTTGCTTCCGATATGTTGGCAGGCGCGTGGACAGGTACATTTGAACAAGCCGTTTTGTGTAGCAATGACTCTGACCTAGAGGGCGCCTTTTCAACTATCAGGAAGCATCTTCCTAAGTTGCGCTTAGGGTTGGTTGCTCCGATACTTGGCGAAGATCATCGCCGCATTTCGAAAGATCTTTCTCAGTATGCCGATTGGTCAAAAATACTCAGCCCAGTTCACCTAAAAAATTCTCAGCTTCCTGATCGAATTCCAAATTCTCGCTTGTACAAGCCTGACACCTGGTGAGTTAGCAAGCAATACTATTGGCTCCAATCGGTCAGCCCTAATAGCGTCCAAATGCAAAAAGTCTCCGTTAGCGCTAACGCGGGCTTTGCTTACTTGGTGGCCAGGGGCAGAATCGAACCACGCTACAAGAGATTCTCAAAAATACCTGCAGCACCCATACCTGTACCCACGCACATAGTCACCATGCCGTATTTAAGCTTGCGTTTACGCATGCCGTGTATGACAGTCGCTGAACGTATAGCGCCGGTTGCACCAAGCGGATGACCTAACGCAATCGCACCCCCGAATGGATTAACTTTGCTCATATCTAAACCGAGCTCATTACTCACTGCTAGTGCTTGTGCAGCAAAGGCTTCATTCAGTTCTATCCAATCAAGATGATTAAGCGTTAGCCCTGCAGATGCTAACGCTGCAGGTATCGCTTCTTTGGGCCCTATGCCCATAATTTCTGGTGGCACACCACGCACTGCAAACGATACAAAGCGCGCTAATGGCACAAGATTAAATTGCTTAAGAATTTTTTCACTCACGATGATGAGTACACCCGCACCATCAGAAGTCTGCGAACTGTTCCCTGCGGTCACCGAACCCTTAGCTGCGAATACAGGCTTTAGTTTTCCCAGCGCCTCCAGTGTAGTTGCTGGACGTACGCCTTCATCATCGGTAATCGATTGTGTACGTAAATCGATTTGTCCCGTGTTCAAATTCGGGATTCGATGAATAACATCAATAGGAATAATTTCGCCTGCACGCTCGCCACTCAATTGCGCAGCATGCGCTCTACGATGAGATTCAAGCGCAAATTCATCTTGAGCCTGACGCGAAATTTTCCACTGCGTTGCGACTTTTTCTGCAGTCAAACCCATGCCATAGGCCATACCTATATTTTCATCGCTAAACACACCCATATTCATGGATGGGTGATAACCCATCAAAGGCACTACAGACATAGATTCAACACCGGCGGCAATCATGACATCGGCCTCACCAACGCGTATACGATCTGCTGCCATGGCTACTGCCGTCAAGCCCGATGCGCAATAACGATTAACGGTTACACCACCCACCGATTTTGGTAGGCCCGCAAGCAGCACAGACATACGCGCCACATTTAAACCCTGCTCTGCTTCGGGAAAGGCACAACCAACGATGGCATCTTCAATCAGCTTAGGATCGAGCGTAGGTACCTGCGCCAAGGCGGCTTTTAGTGCGTGCACCAGTAAATCATCAGGGCGCACATGACGAAACACACCACGCGGTGCTTTGCCTATAGGCGTTCGCACGGCGGAAACGATGTAGGCGTCCTGAAGTTGTTTAGTCATGACGAATTCCTGTGTAATGAATCAGTAGTACTGCTGCTTTAATTGCGTACGGGTTTACCGGTTTGCAGCATGCCCATGATGCGCTCTTGTGTTTTTGGATGCGCCAGCAATTCCATAAAACCTTTGCGCTCTTTATCCAGCAACCATTGCTCGCTAACCTGGCTGCCAGGATCTACATCACCGCCACACACGGTATCGGCAATCAGTGTCGCAATGTGTTCATCATGTGCAGAGATAAAACCACCATCGCGCATATTGATTAACTGCGCCCGTATGGTTGCAATACCATAGCGACCTGTCACCGATACCAATGATGCTATGGGTGGGCGGTAACCCGCATCTGCCAAAGCTAGTGCCTGTGTTTTAGCTACATGCAGCAATTCATATGGATTAAGAACAATCACATCACCGCGT
>JAULVH010000145.1:25380-25919 GCA_032111105.1 Burkholderiaceae bacterium
CCATTCTTTTTGCTTCTGGCGCTGATTTCGATACAGCGGCCGTTGCAGCTGACGTAAATCGGTTTTTCAAAAACTGAAGAATGTCATTGCCTTTAGCTTCTCGCGCAGAACGCAATGCGATTTCCTTTAAGCCACCACCGGCTGGCATTAAACCAACGCCTACTTCAACCAAGCCTATATACGATTCCAGTAACGCGACCCGCCGACTGGCATGCATCAGTAGTTCGCAGCCACCGCCCAAAGCGATACCACCAACAGCCGCAACCACAGGCACGTTGGCATATTTAATACGCATCATCGCGCGCTGAAAATTAGCTACGACTTGATCAATAGCTTTCAAACCGCCCGACATAAAGACAGGCAGCATGGCTTGCAAATCAGCCCCCGCAGAAAAAGCTCCACCTTCAGCTGAATCCGCCTGCCAAATCACGAGTGAACGAAAATTCTGTTCCGCTTCTGTGACTGCGCGCTCTACACCGGCAATCACTTCTGGGCCCATCACATGTAACTTCGTTTTAAACGACAAAATCAATACATCA
>JAULVH010000146.1:0-2659 GCA_032111105.1 Burkholderiaceae bacterium
GGATCTACGTCTCCTTGCGCATTTGATTCAGCGTGTAAATCAGCTAAAAAAGTCATCGCAGCTGATCCAAATATGTCACTCACGTTAATTAAAAAAGCTTTAACAAGCAGCATTCCTGAAATGGTATTAACTGCACCTATGTATAAGCAACAAGAAATCTATAACTTTGGAGAAAATCAAATGGACTACCAGACAGAACAATTTAAAAACGTCACCAAAGCCGAGCTAGAAAAGCAACTGCTAGATACAACCTACGTCACATCGAATGCACTTTCAGTTATTTCGGATTTGATACATTTAAATATAGCTACCATACAAAAATCACTCCATGACAGTAACGAAGCAATACAACAAATATTGCATGCAAGCGATCCACAATCTTTAATGTCTAGTCTTAGCTCGCAACAAGAAACCGCAAAAGAAAGCGCAATCGACTACACAAAAAAACTTAGCGAGATTGCACTTCAAGTAAAAGAAAAAACTACCGAATCTATCAATGAAAATATGAGTTATTTAGCTGAGAGGATGCAGCATTTTCTTGGCAAGATTAACTCGCAAGATCCCACTTGGCTAAGCTACACAGAGCAGTACAAGGCGAGTCTGGCGAACGCACAGTCTGCCTTTACAGATCTGGCGCAGAAAGCACAGGACTTCCAAACGCATCCTCAAAAAAGCTGGCCGGGAACAGTTGATGCGGATGAAAAAAGCAGCTCTAAAAAATCAAAAAAATAATGGCTAAATTTTTTAAATACGAAAGTAGTCATGCAATTAAGAGATAAAATTCAACACCCTAAGGAGACCCGTATGTTTTCTACAATTTTAGTTCCAACTGATGGATCAGAGACTATGAGTGCGCCGTTACAAGCTGCCATACAACAAGCCAAACTAACCAATGGAAAAATTATTGCCCTTGCTGTGGCCGAATCGTTTCCTTTCAATCCACTGGCTGACAATCCTCCTTCGGGCGATATCGAAAAATTCGACAAGCATCAAAAAGATCTTGCTGAGTTAAATTTAAAAGAAGTCAAAAGCATGGCAGAAAAAGAAGGCGTTCCATGCGAATTAATTTGCATCACCAGCGATGCGCCTGCTTTAAAAATTGTTGAAGTCGCTCAACAACAAAAATGTGACGCTATTTTTATGGCATCACACAGGCGCAAAGGTCTCATGCAAATGTTTATCGGTAGCCAGACCCAAAAAGTTCTTGCCCACGCGACCGTACCTGTCACCGTATTTCGATAAACCTTTACGCAGCACTTTGACTTACTTTATGCATGGTAGTTTTAAACAGCTCGCGAAGGTGCTGACCATTTACAAACAGTCGTTTTGTAGCGGTCAGCACGCCGGCTAGCCACAGAACACCTAACAGCCTGCAGACTGCAGAGCGCTGCGCACGCCCACCGTATTGCCAGAGTCCAAACCACTTCGGATTCGTCATGTGTCCCTCAGGCGTCCAAAACATTAAGCCTAATAAACAATCAACCAACAACATAGCTAAATAGCAACTATTGAAACATAGACAGTAGCAAGGCTGGCTGAACGCCCGTAAGGGCAGGACTATTGATAAAATTGATTCAAATCAATCTTTTTGTGAGCCCGAGGTTGCTATAGTGTAATCAGTCAGTTCGGGCAAACAATTCGCAGTCAACCGTATGAATTCCACTTAGAAAATCCACCATGTTTAATAAAATTCTTGTTCCTACCGACGGATCCGCACTGTCTGAAAAATCAGCAAAAGCTGCCATCCAGTTTGCAGTTGTAAATAATTCCAGACTTGTCGTCATTGCAGTTGCGCAACCGATATCCGCACTAACACTATCGGATGCGATGGGCGTAGAGATGATAGAAGACGTCGAAAATTTGCAAGATGAACTCCTGCGTAACAATGCAGAAAAAATAAAAGCCCTGGCAAATAAAGCGGACGTGCGATGTGACATAGTCATTAGCCGATCCGATCACGCCTATGAAGAAATCTTAGCTACGGCCCAGAAAAAACGATGTGATTTAATTTGGATGGCTTCGCGCTCACGCAGTAGCCTTCAAAAATTTCTGCTCGGTAGCCAAACACAACGAGTACTCTCGCATACAGCGATTCCTGTACTTGTATGGCAAAAAAATAGCTGGGATTAATGCACCCTCGCTTAACCATACGCTGACCTCTTTACGAAAAAGTAGTGTGTGTGGCGATTGGGTTTTTTGTTGGGTACATTGCGCATGAACGCATCATCTCGATAATCCGACCTCACCAACCCGATTAGCGCCCTGCCTCCAATTAATTGAAAATCATCCGAGATTTAAAAATCATGAAAAAAACACTTGATGAAAACTCATCAAACCGGGCTGGTATGGAAGAATGGGCACAATCTATCGATGCAGCAACGCATCGGCAGTTATCAACCATAGCGCACGGTTTATCGCCTATTTCATTAAGCCTTGCTTATGCCGATTGGCTAGCGCACATGAGTGCATCGCCTGGCTCTCAGGCTCTGCGTTTTTACGATGCATGGCAGAGCTATTTACAAGCGACTGAAAAAAATATTCAAGTAACTAGTCAACCTCCAGCGGCAGCCGAAACAGATAATGATGCACGGTTTAAAGATACTACCTGGAGTCAATGGCCCTATAACGTTATTAAAAATAACTATAAAACCATGGAGGA
>JAULVH010000147.1:0-2225 GCA_032111105.1 Burkholderiaceae bacterium
GTCAAAAACCTTTCTAAATCAACGATTTATTGCCGAAAAATCAATTCGTGCGATAAACCGTGTAATAGTATAAAGTTATCAAAATTGCAAAAGTCGGACATAAAGTCCGAGTTTGGATGCTGTGAGAACCGCTTCGTTCACCAACCCCAAAAAAGCCACGTCGACCTTAGCAGACTTTGCAGCCAATCGCAAAATAGCGGCTCTGTTCAGTCTAGTTCCAGACCCCAGATCGTTCTACACTGGATGAACGATCTCAACATCTACGCGGACCAGCGATCGTAAATCATATTCTCAAAGCTGGCCGATGCCCAGCAGGAAACAGGTTAATGTCCTTGTGAGAACATGAAAGTAGTATCCCAGTAAGATCGAAAAGTGTGGAGTGACGCCATGAGATTTGAATATGATCAGCAGGCAGATGCAATGTACATCCGTTTGCGCTCAGGTAACGTTGCAGGAAGCAAAGAAGTGCATCCGGGCGTAGTGCTTGACTTGGATACCCAAGGACAAGTGCTTGGTGTCGAGCTGCTAGATGTTAGCAAGCGCACCGATAACCCGCGAGAGCTAGCTATGGAGCTGATCGCTGACTGATGCCGCAAAAAATAAGTCACAGCTGTCATAAACATCAAAATAAATCATTCGGTTCGTGGGGCAACGGCTCTCAACCACATTTTTTCTACTTGCGGTGTCATATTTTTAGGAACTAATTCAACCTCTGGGAACCGATTGGCATAGACACGGAAGAGTTCATCGGCAAATGCCTGGCCGATTTCTTGTATTCCAGAAAAATCTAAAATGACTGTCTTGAACCGTTCGAATCTTGCAATCAGCCTTTTGGCTTGGGAGCGTGAAACGAGCTGCTCATTTCCGAATCTAGCCAACTTCATCGGGACCACTGTTTTCGAGAAATCGAAATCTTCTGGCGCTTTTGTAAATTGGTTATATATGTCGGTTGTCGTTCTCTGGCTTGCAAGAGCGATACTCATAAAGACGGTTGTTCCCTCATGGAATACCCCCTTTTCTTCATTAAGCAAATCGAATTTGAAATTATCGTCGTGATGAAATTTCAGGTCGTTAGCGCTAATTTCAAAGTGGTCAAACATTCTTGAGGTAAAAAATACGCCTTCTCCTGAGTGTCTCTCCGGGTCTGTGGTTAATTTACCTTTGCTGAGCTCAAAGAGAGCTTGGCGCATGTCTGGCAAACGCAGTTCTTCAGTAATTTTCGCGAAAATGCCAACGCCGTTATCGGACACGATAAGCGAGAAGGAGTGCTGATCTTGGCGAGCAAGCACGAAAACTTCGTCACCTTGTGAGTGATCGATGGCATTGTTCAACATTTCAGTAAACCCATGACTTGCAATACTAAAAATGTTAGGGGCTAAATTGAAATAGGGGAGGAATTCTATTTCCCACACCAAATGCTCTTCGAGATTTTTTAGTGGATGAAGCTTTGATATCAGCCTATTGAAACCCGGACTAAAAACCGGGCGTGTGGCTGGACCGCTTCTGGCTATCCAGCCTTGTTCTTCAAGTTGCTTGATGTAATTGTTGGCAGCGACTCGGGAGATGCCTAAACGCTCGGCATAGTGCCGAGTAAGATCGTTCGGATGAGCAGCCACATCTTTGGTGACCGTTCGAATCAGTGAGTCTAGTTTTGACGGTTTAGCCATCGCGATTTCTGTGCGGGTCAGGGTGACTGTGAATGTGTACGTCAACGACTATAAACTTATCCCTGCCGTACTGTAAATTTAAAAGAGCATCATTGTAAAGTTATTTTGTTCAATTGTTGTTATAAAACAAATTCCTTGTCTGTCTTATCAAGGATTTGGGCATTCTTCGAGTATGGGAATTTCTTGCAAAGAGGCTTGTGTTAAAAAATGACTAATTTAGACATAATGTCTATCAGATAGCGGTCTCAGCGGCCTTCTTAGGGTTTGTTATCTTGCCGTCAGGATTGACAACATGAAGGGTGGCGGTCCAATTGTGCTAACTGATCCTGGGAGGCGCACTCATGAGCAAGCCCGTTCAAATCGGTGACCATCTCTATGAACAAGCTAAGGTGCGAGCAAAGGCCGAGCGCCGCACCATTGCCGGCCAGATTGAGTGTTGGGCAATGCTCGGCAAGACCGTTTTGGAAATACAACCGCAGTTCCGGCAAGTTCTCCAGCTGCTTGTCCAGTTCCTGCTGGACAGCGTCGCGCTGGGCATCGCTGAAAGTCACAACGGCC
>JAULVH010000148.1:0-5950 GCA_032111105.1 Burkholderiaceae bacterium
AGCTCCGCTTTCCGTCACAAATAAAGGCGCAACCTTACCGCGGTTAATGCTAACTATATGCATAGGATTACGCCTTGATAGCGATGTTATTTATTTCTCGGCCATGAACAAAATCACATACCGCTTGAAACACGGGTTGAAAATAGCGTTCGTAACTTTCTTTTTCTACAAACCCTATATGCGGTGTTGCGAGGACGTTTTCTAAACGCAGCAATGGATGCGTGGGCGCAAGCGGCTCCACATCAAAAACATCGAGGGCAGCAGCACCCGGACGTCCTGCATTTAACGCCGTCTCTAATGCTAGCGGCGCTAGTAATTCTGCGCGACTGGTATTGACCAGCAAAGCGTCAGTCTTCATTAACCCTAGTTCATGTGCTGTGACTATATGGCGTGTGTGATCACTGAGTCGCAAATGCAAACTCAACACATCGGCGTTTATAAATAAATCGTCTTTTGAGTGAGCGATTTGTAAACCATGTTCTTGTGCTTGCTGCTGGCTAGCTTCGCTGCCCCAAACCAAAACATTCATACCAAACGCTATCGCATAACGCGCAACCAACTGACCAATACGACCATAACCCCAGATACCCAAAGTGGCGCCATGCAGGGTACGCCCTAGCGTATTGCGTGCAGGATTAATCGAGCTTGACTGCCACACGCCTTGCTTCATGAGGCTGGCGTAATGCGGAATTTTTCTACTGGCCGCAAGTATCAACGCCCAGGTTAATTCAGCAGGCGCGACCGGATCGCCCGCGCCGTCAACCACTGCAATCTGCCGTTCTGCTGCCGCCTGAAGATCAACGTGTGGGCCGATACGGCCAGTCTGACAAATCAGTTTTAACTTAGGCAGTTTAGAAATCAACGCGCGATTGAGTGTGGTGCGTTCACGTAGCAATACCAGCACATCAAAATCGGCGAGCCTAATCGCTAGTTGTCCTTGGCCTTTAGCACCATGCTGAAAAACCTTCACGTCGAGCCCGCGCAATTGTTCAAAGCACGCAAGATGTCTTACGGCGTCCTGGTAATCGTCGAGTATGGCAATTTTCATAATGAGGCGGCTGGCCGCTAAGCTGGTGCAAAAGAGCTTCCACCATGGTAATTAGTCAATTTTAAGTATTTTTATATGATTTTAAAGGCAATACTGAAAAAATACCGGCTTTTATGGATAGTTAGGGGAGTGCCGTTTGCGTCAAAACAGTCCGTTTATGCCCTCGGGCAGAGTACAATCATTCCACAATAATTTTTTCACTAAATTCTAATTAAGACAGCCTAGCCATTACTCTGATTGAGCCTACCGCTATCAATCTGAGCTCGCGGATATCCACACCGCATTCGACATGATCGTCGTATAACCCTTTTCAGGGTCATCACAAACAGTGACGATGATCATGCTGACCCGGCCACGCATTCTTTTGCATGGAGACAGACAGCTATGAATCAACCGCGCATGGCAGGTACTGCCAGCATTAATCCGCCCGACTTTGTTAAACACCCGAAGCTAATTGATTGGGTGGCAGAGATTGCCGCATTAACCTGCCCAGATCATATCGTCTGGTGCGATGGATCCGAGCAAGAGTACGACCGCCTGTGCGCTCAGATGGTGGCCTCAGGCACCATGAAAAAACTCAATCCCGCAAAACGCCCCAACAGCTATTTAGCTAACTCTGATCCTTCGGATGTTGCACGCGTTGAAGATCGTACGTTCATCTGTTCAGAGCGTAAAGAAGATGCCGGCCCCACCAACAATTGGATGGCGCCTCCAGAAATGCGTTCTACATTAAACGGTTTGTTCGCCGGCTGTATGCGTGGACGAACAATGTATGTGGTGCCGTTTTCTATGGGTCCTTTGGGTTCACCCATAGCGCATATCGGTGTTGAATTGTCTGATTCTCCCTACGTGGCAGTTAACATGCGCATCATGACGCGCATGGGTAAAGCGGTATATGACGTGCTTGGTTCAGACGGCGCATTTGTGCCGTGTGTACATAGTGTGGGTGCTCCGCTAGAAGTAGGTCAGTCAGATGTAGCGTGGCCATGCAATCCTACAAAATACATAGTTCACTATCCAGAGACGCGTGAGATCTGGTCGTATGGTTCTGGCTATGGTGGTAACGCGCTGTTAGGAAAAAAATGCCTGGCCTTGCGTATAGCTTCTACTATGGGACGCGATAACGGATGGCTCGCCGAACATATGTTGATACTTGGTGTTGAATCGCCCGCGGGCGAAAAACAATATGTCGCGGCCGCTTTTCCATCGGCATGTGGCAAAACCAATTTCGCTATGTTGATACCGCCACAAGTGTTCAACGATTGGAAAGTCACCACGATAGGTGACGACATCGCCTGGATTAAACCCGGTCCTGACGGACGCTTGTACGCTATCAATCCAGAAGCAGGTTATTTTGGTGTGGCACCAGGTACCAACAGCAAAACCAACGCTAACTGCATGGCCTCGCTTACACGCGACACTATTTTTACCAACGTCGCATTAACTGATGATGGTGATGTTTGGTGGGAAGGCATGACCAAAGATGCTCCTGCTCATCTGATTGACTGGCAAGGCAAAGACTGGACTCCGGAAGAAGCCAAAGTTAGCGGGCGTAAAGCTGCGCACCCAAATGCGCGGTTTACTGTCGCCGCCACTCAAAATCCTGTGCTTGATCCTGAGTGGGACAACCCTGCAGGAGTACCTATATCGGCATTTATTTTCGGCGGCCGTCGCTCAAGCACTGTGCCGTTAGTAACAGAGGCGCGTAATTGGGTAGAGGGTGTTTACATGGCCGCCACTATGGGCTCAGAAACAACGGCCGCCGCCGCTGGTCAGCAAGGCATCGTCAGGCGCGACCCCTTTGCTATGTTGCCCTTCATTGGTTACAACATGAGCGATTATTTCGCGCATTGGATTGCGATGGGTGAACGCATAAGTTCTTTGGGTGCACAAGCGCCTAAAATATTTTGCGTTAACTGGTTCCGTACAGATGCCGCAGGAAAATTCATCTGGCCAGGTTTTGGTGACAACATGCGTGTTTTAAAGTGGATGTTAGATCGCATAGCTAACAACGCTGACGCACAAGAACATATCTTTGGATACACGCCCTCGTATAAGCATTTGCACTGGGAAGGGTTGGATTTAAGCGAGGACGATTACCAACAAATTACGTCTATTGATCCTAAAGCCTGGTTAGAAGAATTATCTTTGCATGCCGAACTGTTTGAAAAACTTGCTCATGGCTTGCCTGCGCAGCTCGATCTAACGCGTCAGCGTTTACTTCAAACATTATCTGCATGATCGTTTTACATCGCTGTACCTTTTTTATCTCCTAATTACCATCTCACCAATTATGGTGAGGTGGTATTAATTGCCGCAGCTGCGGTCGCGTTAAACTATAGCCATGGTTTCTCCTTTACCCATGCGTGACGGCGTCTCTGCCAGCCGTGTTTGGCTACCCCACGGCCCGTGGAAAACAATCGGTGATTATTTTCTTATTCGATTTCCTCAAGTTGCGCGAGATAGCTGGCAACGTCGGGTGAATCGTGGCGAACTACTCGACGAGCGCGGCAATACACTCACGTTAGAGCAAGACTATCGTTGTGGCGCATGTATTTTTTATTATCGCGAGCGCGCAATAGAGGCCGCCATACCACTTCAAGAGACGATTCTTTTTCAAGACAACGAGTTACTTGTTGTCGACAAACCTCATTTTTTACCTGTCACTCCGGGTGGTCGTTTTTTGCAAGAGACTTTGCTTGTTAGATTAAAACGCAGCACGGGCATAGAATCACTTTCACCTATACATAGACTAGACAGAGAAACCGCGGGCGTGATGATGTTGTCGGTTAATCCGCAAACGCGCAGCTTGTGGCAATCCTTGTTCCGCAATAAATTAGTTAGCAAACAATATCTCGCGATTGCTGCCTGTTCCGAAAAGTTAGTATTTCCAATTTCGCGTCAATCTCGCTTAGAGCGAGACGAGCAGTTTTTTCGTATGAAAGAAGTCGACGGACCAGCTAATACGCATACCCACATTAAATTTATAGAGCAACGCGGTGATCATGCGTTATATGAGCTAAAACCTATCACCGGTAAGATGCATCAATTGCGTGTCCACATGAACGCTATAGGTCTTCCTATTCTGAATGATTCTTTTTATCCTGTGGCCTTACCTGCCCAGTCAGACGATTTTTCTAAGCCACTTAAGTTATTGGCTAGGACTATTTCATTTACCGACCCTTTTACTGGCGAACCCAGGCGGTTTACTAGCCTGCAAGATTTATAACGGCTTATTCTGTTAGTTGTTACAACCTACGAAGTCCATGTCGATAATTAAAACAGAAACAAATAATTCGTCATTGACGGTAGTTCATCACGTCATCGTTGCACTGTCCATTGCAGCGTTTGGTAGTGGCATGTCTATGCGTGTAATGGATCCCATGCTGGTTCAGTTGGCATACGACTTTGTTATTCCTCTTGGTATGGCTTCGTGGACCATTACTGTATTCGGTATAGCTTACGGTTTTTCCCAGTTATTGTTTGGACCGCTGGGGGACCGTTACGGGAAAGTTAAAGTTGTAACATTTGGCTGTTGTGCTTGCAGCATAGCCGCATTTTTTTGTGGCATTACCACTGATTTTTCGTGGTTATTAATTGGTCGTGTATTTGCTGGTGCTACGGCCGCTTCTATTATCCCTTTGGCTATGGCATGGATCGGTGATGTTGTACCTTACGATCAGCGCCAATCGGTACTTGCCAAATTTTTGATAGGTCAAATTTTGGGTTTATCCGCCGGCGTATTTGTCGGTGGATTTAGTGTTGATTATCTTCACTGGCGCTTTCCTTTTTTCTTTATTAGTTTGTGGTTTGCTTCAATTGCAATCTACTTGGCAATGATCAGCCGTCGTTTACCCGAACATACACATATAGTCCAGTTAGGGGAGGGCGCAGGCTTATCCCGAACCTTGGGTGAATTTTCCCGTGTAGTGGGCTTACCTTGGGCCAGGCAAGTTCTAATTACTGTTTGTTTGGAAGGTGCTGCAGTGTTTGGTGCTTTGGCTTTCGTTCCAGCTCATTTGCATTCCGTTCATAACTTGTCGTTATTTATTTCCGGTGCGCTTGTTATGTTGTTCGGACTCGGTGGACTTTTCTTTGCGTTTAAATCGCGTTTCTGGGTCTCACGCTTTGGAGAGGTCGGACTTATACAGGGCGGTGCTCTGTTGATGTGTACATCGTTAATTATGCTGGGATGGATGCCCGTTTGGTGGACGGTTATACCTGCATGTTTTTTATTTGGCTTGGGGTTTTATATGATGCATAACACTCTGCAAATCAATGCGACACAAATGGCACCAGAACGTCGTGGTGCGGCTGTTGCGGCGTTTGCATCGGTTTTCTTCATGGGCCAGTCAGCGGGGGTTGCTGTTACTGGCAGCCTGATTTCTATTGTTGGTACACCGTTATTATTCAGTTGCTCAGGTCTGCTGGTTTTAGCAGTTGGTATTCGGTTTGCCCGACTTAGAAAAAATAAGTCTTATCTGGTTGACTAAAAAAGTGCACTTCATTCTCACTTAATTTTTTTGACTCTTCTTATTACGAACGTGACGCAAAGTTACGAAACTCGGCTGCCAAATTCGGTTGTGACTCTTCAACATCTCTTGCCATACATAACAAGCTTAAGCTGGTGTTGACCCGGTCCGTTCCAGGTGTTTGAGGTTGTGTTTTTGTGGCTAAAACGTTAGCCAGCCATAGTCCAAATGTCTGGTTGAATAAGGTATTTAATGTGGTTGTCGCTGCAAGGTTTTGCATATATTGCCTTTTGTGATTAACTTTCTATGTTGCATCGCAGTATAATCGCTCATAAGATATAGATAAAATTTTATATTAGAATAACTACCATTCTTTTCGTGAATAATTATATTTTCTATCTACAAAATATATTTAACTTCTTGTAAATAA
>JAULVH010000149.1:0-2245 GCA_032111105.1 Burkholderiaceae bacterium
TGAATGCGTGTAGAGTGCACAAAATACGGATCTCGGATCTGACTGAACTAGTGTTCTGCTCTGCTCTGCTATGTTTGGATAAAGGACGTTTTGTTTATGAACGGCAGACGAGGTGTATCAAACTTGTCGATCGGACGGGGAAAGAGGTGGTTCCCGTCAATATTTACTAGAAAGTGTGATAAATGACAGTCTGCAGGCTCTCAAAACCTTGTTCGCGCAGTGTGTCGTATACGCTCTGAGCCGTTACCAACCCCGACTCAAGGCCATCAACAGTTGCGTTGGTTGCCACGCCTGCAATAACACCGGCCCTCTCTGCAACAGCCTCCGCAAAACGGGTACGCAAAGCGCCTGTTACCGCCCTACCGGCAGCAAAAGCAGCCCCGTATGGTGTAAATTCTTGAACCCCCTCTTCAAACCCCCAATCTCCAATTGCAGCCAACGTTTCAAGTGGTCGAGATATAAGGGCCTTGCCAACGGCAGTAATTTTTCCAAAACCTTCTGCCGCATTAATGTCATTAACCAGATTGTCCTGCCCCTGGCGGACTACTTCTGGTTTAATTGACATCCCCGCCTGAGTTAGTTCTCCGCCAACACGAGACAGTGTTTCGTTTCCGGTCAAGTAACCGGCAAGACTTATGTGCTCGCACGCTGCTTGGCGTTAATGCTTAAAGCGAAAGAGAAGGATTTAGATGATGTATCTGTAGCTCTCATTGCTCCGACGGGGAAAGCAGCGGCGCGGGCTAAAGAAATGCTAAACAACCTTGTCGAAGATGAGCGAAATCCTGAAAAGGACAAAAAAATTGGATTATCGGAAAAGGTGCTTGATTCCTTATCGAGAATTGAACCACGAACTATTCAGCGTGCGCTTGGCAGCAAAAGGCGAATGCATACTCGATTCCAACACGATTATCAGACTGTGCTTCCGCACGACATAGTAATAGTTGACGAAATGTCCATGGTGCCGTCGTATCTGATGGCTCGGCTTTTAGAGGCGATCCGTCCAACTGCAACAATCCTTCTCGTGGGTGACCAAGCGCAGTTGGAAAGCGTTGAGTCGGGGTCTGTGTTACGTGACATAGTTGTTGCATCGACTGCTAAAGGTAGTCCTCTTAACTCTCGAGTATTCGAGCTTCTACGTGTGTGGCGCCAAAACAGTGATACAAAGATTGGAGATCTTGCCAGGGACATTCGAGCCGGCATGGCCGACAAAGCACTGGCACTGGCAATCACGAATCCTTCGGGAATCAAATTTGTTGAATCGAAAAAGAGAGGTGAAGTTTCAGAAAGCATTATTGATGGAACAATTCAAAATCTGCGCAAAGCTTCAGATTTTGCAGCCAAACTATCTCTAGAAGATCACAAAGAGGCATATCTGCTGATTGCGCAAAACAAGGTTCTTTGCGGTCCGAGGAATGGGCCACTTGGTGTCAGTACGTGGAACACATTGCTTGGGAGAGCAGTCCAAGGCGCATTAAGCGATGATCGGTTCTATCCAGGAACTCCGTTGCTCATTACTGTTAACTCGCCTCGGTCAAAGTTAGTGAACGGCGCCATTGGCGTAGTCGTGAATGCGCAGGAGTCCGATGGAACGATCAACCGACGTGTGTTCTTTGAGTCCGAAGAAGGCGGTCGATATCTCACTCCTGCTGAGTTGCCACAATTTGAGGTCTGTTATGCCATGACTGTGCACAAGAGTCAGGGAAGTGAGTACGACAATCTTGTCGTCATATTGCCCGATGAAAACTCGCCTCTTCTAACAAGAGAGCTGGTTTATACCGCAGTAACACGCACCAAGAAGTCACTCACAATTGCAGGCACATCCAATGCATTTGTTCAGTCAATTAACAATGAGTCAACACGTTACTCCGGGCTGAAAACGCTGTTATCGCTAGTTAATTGATCAGTAACCTTTGCGGCACTTAAACATAGCCTGTTTTTGAATTTCAAAATGGGTTTATTCTGGAAGGGAAAGGTGAATCGAAGTACTAGCAACATAGCTTTATATGGGTCACAATGGTCCCAAGCTATTTAGGCTTAGTCCACGGAATGAGGCATCTTGAAGGTCATTGGTTTTGTCGTCGCAACATTTGGAATCATTTCGTTCTTTACTGGAAATTTCATAATTGGAGTAATCATTTTTTTAATTGGTTCAGGGATGATGGGGTAGTGACTTTGGGAATCTTTGTATAGTTTGAATATGGCAAAGCCAATAGTTCTTGGAAAATATGCATGGGACTTACCTTCC
>JAULVH010000150.1:0-4177 GCA_032111105.1 Burkholderiaceae bacterium
TAGCATTGCGCGTGGGGTTCAGTCCGCTGGTTGGCGTGTACCTTTACTGGGTAGCTGGACGCTATCCATGCGAAATTTTATTGATGCTGCAGGGCCAGCGGGTGATGGTGCGTTAATGCCTCAGACCTTCATACAAGATGCAGGCTCCACCACAAAAAATAGCTTCTTGCTTGCCTACCACCGCTCATTCAAAACCGATCTCATACCGTCACCTATGAGCGCTGCTCAGGGTTACGATGGCATGCATCTGCTGGCCTCTGCAATTCGTCAATCAAAATCACTTGAAGGCGACGCTATTCGTAACGCTTTAGAAAATTTAAATTTCAGGTATCAAGGTGTCGTGACGAGTTATGAAAAACCCTTTTCGGCCAGAGATCATGATGCCATCACCACGAACATGATCGTGATGGGAAAAGTATCCAATGGCAGGGTTGATTATGCGTATACCGAGGATCAGCAACGCAGCGCCATCGTGAGAGTCAAACGTAATTCAAATTAAAGTTGACGCTTGAAACGGCAGTCATACGTTAATAAGAAAAATACGGTCGTGCTTTTCTAAGGTATAGTTATTGCTGTGAACCATTATTTGGCTACACTCTATTTCTAAAGATAACTACCGGAGAGACAAGCATGACCGCCACTTACACAGAGCAAGGCGATATCGCCGTCATTACGCTAAACAACCCACCTGTGAATGGTCTGGGGCATGCTACTCGGACGGGCATAGTCGAAGGTATCGCTAAAGCGGCAGATAAGGCGTCGATAAAAGCGGTAGTAATTATTGGTGAGGGTAGGGGATTTTCAGGCGGTGCAGATATCCGCGAGTTTAATTCACCTAAAGCCATGCAAGAACCATCGCTGCACACCGTCATACGTATGGTTGAGAGCTTTGATAAGCCCGTAGTGGCTGCCATACACGGTGTAGCAATGGGCGGTGGCCTTGAGCTGGCTCTTGGGTGTCACTACCGAGTTGCTTTGGCGGGTGCACAGATTGCTCTGCCCGAAGTAAACATCGGCATTTTGCCGGGAGCGGGTGGTACACAGCGATTGCCACGTATTTTAGGTCTGGAGCCTGCACTCAACATGATTGTTTCAGGTAAAACCGTCATGTCAGACAAGCTCGCCAGTACAAAATTATTTGATCAAATGATCACGGGTACGTTGCTCGATGGCGCAGTTGCCTTCGCTAAAAAAATTGCGGATGTGCGTCCATTACCCAAGATACGCGACATGAAAATCAACTATCCCAATGCGGATGGTTATCTTCAATTTGCACGCAATACCGTACGCGTTGTTGCGGGTCCTTTTCCGGCACCGCTTAAATGCGTAGAAGCTGTTGCGGCTGCAGTAAAAATGAAATTTGATGACGGCCTTAAAGTTGAACGTGATCTCTTTCTCGACTTGGTACAGACAACAGAATCAAAAGCATTGCGTCACGCATTTTTTGGTGAACGTACTGCGTCAAAAGTACCCGATGTTCCTTCGGACACACCACTTAGAACAATCAAATCCGCAGCAGTGATTGGTGCAGGCACTATGGGCGGTGGCATTGCGATGAATTTTGCTAATGCAGGTATTCCAGTCAAGCTGCTGGAAATGAAGCAAGAAGCATTGGACAAGGGCTTAGCCACTATCCGCAAAAACTACGAAAACACCATGAAGAAAGGGCGTCTTACGCAAGAGCAGTTTGATAAACGCGTAGGACTAATCAGCGGCACTCTTGCCTATGCTGATTTAGGACAATCCGACATCGTGATCGAAGCCGTATTTGAAGACATGGGTGTCAAAGAAACCGTATTTAAACAATTAGACCAGGTCATGAAGCCTGGAGCCATTCTCGCTTCTAATACGTCAACATTGGATGTTGACCAAATCGCTGCCTTCACTAAACGTCCCCAGGACGTTATCGGTACCCACTTTTTTAGTCCTGCCAATGTCATGAAGCTGCTTGAGATAGTTCGCGGCGCAAAAACAGGCAAAGATGTACTGGCTACCACGCTGGCATTATCGAAGACCATAAAAAAGACCGGTGTTGTGTCAGGCGTATGCGATGGCTTTATTGGTAATCGCATGATTGAGCAATACATACGGCAAGCAGGCTTTCTGCTAGAAGAAGGTTGCCTTCCTGAGCAGGTTGATAAAGCCGTAGAAAAATTTGGTTTCGCTATGGGCCCTTTCCGTATGAGTGACTTGGCCGGTAACGATATTGGTTGGTACATACGCAAGCGCCGTTATGTAGAAAAGCCTGAAGTAACGTATTCCAAAGTTGCTGATCTGCTGTGTGAAAAAGGGCGCTTTGGCCAAAAAACTTCTTCTGGCTGGTATGACTACAAGGCAGGGGATCGCAAAGCTTACCCATCGACTGAAGTCAACACCATGATCACTGATCATTCCAAAGCCATGGGCATAGAGCGGCGCAAGGTGAGCGATCAGGAAATCGTTGAGCGCTTGGTGTATGCCTTGGTGAACGAGGGCGCACTCATACTGGAAGAGGGCATCGCGATGCGGGCCTCGGATATTGATATGGTGTACCTGACTGGCTATGGCTTCCCGTTATTCCGCGGTGGACCTATGTTCTATGCCGATACCGTGGGCTTGTCCAACGTAGTCATGGCAATTCAGTCGTATGCAAAAGGCCGACACCCCGAAGCATGGACAGCCGCACCTTTACTGAAAAAATTAGCCCAAGAAGGAAAAACATTTAACTGATATTTTTTTCTTAAGGACACGCCAGGCTGGGCTAATCAGGATCTTTCTTGCCTGGCTTGGCGTGCTTCACCATCAAACACCACTTTTCCATCTTAGCGGTGTAATAAATAGTCTTAGCCTTTCTCTGGCTTGACATGACCGCGCATCAAAGATCTAAGCATTAAGCCCTCAGCCCCTCCAACATCTTCCGCTCCAACATCTTCCGCTCCAGAAATAAAAAAACCATACCGTATTGATGCTAAGGAAAAAATATTTTCTGAGCAGAAAAAATTTCACTGCATTAATCAAAATTCGTTATCAAATTCTGAAAAAAGACTGTTTTTTCGTCTTGATAAGCAAAATTTTTTGTAAATTTCAAAAAAATGGAACTAAACGTTGCGTAATTTCACATAAAGAAAAAATAAATCTTTGTAGAAATTTTTGATGGAGATGGAATGGCTACTAATTTAGAGCGTATGCAAACCATGATGGAAGAGATCGGGCCTGCCATGGCCGAAATCGAGGCGGTAATTCAAAGCGAAGATAAAAACTGGGCGATTCAGTTTGAAGATCAGTCCATCGTTATGTTGGAGTGGGCTGAGCATCCTGATCGTATTGTGCTCTCAAGCATGCTGGGGATACCTTCAGAAACTATGCAGCTACCAGTTTACGAGGCCTTGCTTTGCTACAACTTGCTTTGGAAAGATACCGGCGGCGTAAAAATGGCACTGGCGGGTCCCGGCGGTGATCTGATGTTGCTTTATGAATTATATGTAGATCAATTGATGCTCAATGATTTACAAATTGTGATTTCTAATTTTTCGAGTATTTCGCACGTATGGAGTGTTTACGTGACCGGAGAATCACAAGACCTTGTCGGTAATGCGCCTGGCCCCATGGATATGCTGCATCTCGGCGCATAAATTAATCTATCCGTTCACTATAAAAGGAAAAATTATGGGTCTCAATTCTATCCCTCCGAGTTCGATAGCAAATACTGAAATACAAGTTTCAGAAGATAAAAAATCAACCCATGTAGAAAATAAAAACATAAAAACCTTATACGGTGATCAAACGAAAGCAGATATGTTGTCAGCGTATATGAATCGAATGAGTTCTTTTTATGCATCTGTAAAGCAAGTTATTGATCAGACACACACAGAATTAAATTAATGTGATTTAAAAATCGCTGTTTAGTGTTTTTTTATTGGAAATAACTATGACGATAACCGTTGAAAAAATTCAGCAACTATTACAAGAGCTTGGTCCTAGCACACCTGATATTGATGCGGTAGCCCAAACTGAGGACCCCAGCTGGGCAATACAGTTTTCAGATGAAACAGTTGTTTTGATTGAACCCACCGATGATCCTGGCCGTATGGTGATATCCGCTGATCTTGGCCATACAACCGATTCTATGCAATTACCTATCTATGAAACGCTACTTTGCTACAACTTACTGTGGCGGCAAACAGGTGGCGTAAAAATT
>JAULVH010000151.1:0-1870 GCA_032111105.1 Burkholderiaceae bacterium
TTTATTTTCTTTGAGGGTGAGAGGAATATAGTCAGAAAGAACCAGCTGAATGCTGAGCGCTCTATCGAGCAAGGCTGCAGTAGTATATTGCTCTTCAGAACAAGAGATGCCGATTAGGGCAAAATCAAGTTCATCATCGTTGTTGCTCAGCGTGTACTTCGCCATATTCTTTCAGAAGTTGTTCGAGAGTAAGTTGTGCCGCTTTTTGTTCTGCGAGTTTTTTGCTGTGATTTTCGAAACGGGTATAGGCCCTGTTGTTGACCTGCACCTCGATGACAAAAGAGCGCTGAGGACCCGATTTTTCGTCATTCACCACTCTGTATTCGAGGGTCATTTTGTTTTTCTGACACCAAATCTGCAGTTGACTTTTATAATCGATGTTGGTGCTCGCCAAATGATCGAGGTCGATGTGCAACTTTATAATCCGTGCAATGACAAAGCGTTTTGTTTTTTCATAACCAAGGTCCACATAAATTGCGCCAATAAACGCTTCGAAGGCATCACCGTAGGCGCTCGATTTGGTTTTTTCATCGCGCGTCAGGGTAGCTTTCAGAAAGTCATCAAAGCCAAACTTAACGGCAAGTTCGCGCAAACTCTGACCATTAACAATCCGACTGCGCAGCTGAGTTAAAAATCCCTCGTCTCTGTAAGGAAAAAGTTGAAAAAGATGATCAGCGACGATTGCGCCGAGAATAGCATCCCCCAAAAATTCAAGACGTTCATTTGTGATAACTGTGCCGCTCCGTTTTACTGCCACGCTACTGTGGAAAAAGGCCTGTTCGTACACGGCCATGTTTTTGGGCTGGAGACCTGTAATGTGTTTAATCCAGATTTTAAAATCCTTGCTGCCCCGGGAAACCTCTGGTTTAAGAAGCGCTAAGAATCTTTTGATTGGCAAGAGCTTTATTGTTTGAATTTGCGGATAACTACGGCAGCATTATGACCGCCGAAACCGAAGGTATTGCTGATGGCTACTTCCACATTTCTTTTCTGTAGAGTATTCAGAGTTAGGTTGAGGCGCGGATCAATTTCAGGATCAGCTGTGTGGTGATTAATTGTTGGAGGAATGATGCCCTCTTTGATAGCTAGAACAGCGGCCATGGCTTCAATAGCGCCGGCAGCACCAAGCAGGTGACCGGTCATACTTTTGGTCGCACTAATGTTTAATTTGAAAGCCTGTTCGCCAAATACGTTGATAATAGCTTTAAGCTCTGCCGTATCACCAAGGGGTGTACTAGTACCGTGTGTATTTACGTAATCGACTTCAGAGGCATCGATTCCTGCATCTTTCAGTGCACGTCTCATTACCAAGGTTGCGCCCAGTCCTTCCGGATGTGGAGCGGTGATATGATGCGCATCAGCGCTCATTCCGCCACCGATAATTTCAGCGTAAATTTTTGCACCACGGGCCAACGCATGATCTAATTCTTCGAGTACAAGCGCACCGGCTCCTTCACCAAGGACAAATCCATCGCGGTCCTTATCATAAGGCCGGGAGGCGCTAGTCGGCTCCTCATTGCGCGTGCTCATGGCTTGGCAGGCATTAAATCCGCCAATTCCACTCTCGTTGACGGCAGCTTCACTACCACCTGTGATGATAGCATTGGCTTTTCCGAGACGAATATAGTTGAACGCGTCAATTAAAGCATTGGTGCTCGATGCGCAAGCAGAAACGGTAGTGAAGTTCGGCCCCCTAAAACCAAATCGCATGGAGATATGACCACTGCAGATATCAGCGATCATTTTCGGAATAAAGAAAGGATTGTAGCGCGGTGTACCATCGCCTTTGGCAAAACTGAAAGTTTCTGTTTGAAAGGTATCCAAACCTCCTATACCACTTCCCCAAATGACGCCGATTTCATTTCGATCT
>JAULVH010000152.1:0-1901 GCA_032111105.1 Burkholderiaceae bacterium
CTTCGTCCTTGCCCTCGCCAACGCGCGCCTTGCCGATGGTGCCGAGACTGTAGTCGAAGCGGTTCTCGTTGAGCAGGGGCTCAGCGATCATCACGTCGTAGAGTGGCCCCTCCATCTTGATGCCGATGGCATCGATGAATCAATGAACGTTTCCATGCTAGATGGATTTCTAACCGCCATCATCTGTGGTCCTAAACTTATCCTACCTAGTGAATGGATGCGCTGGGTATGGGATACAGAACATGGAAAAGACAAACCAAATTTTGAAACACTCGATCAGGCCTCTCATATTCTGAGTATGTTGACGCGTCACCTGAATGACATTGCCAACACCTTAGATCGTGCCCCTGAACACTACGAACCTCTGCTGCTAGAAAATATCAATAATGGCAACCCCATACCTATTTTGGATGAATGGTGCATGGGCTTTGTCAAAGGCATGAGCCTGGATCAAGACGGCTGGGCAGAAATAGCTCTACAGCATCCTGATTGGCTATCCACGATTTTTCTTTATGGGACAGAAAAAGGCTGGGACACCTTATTGGCACGCGACATTCCGTTAGAAGAGCATATGGCGATGGCCGACGAATTGAGCACCGATGTTTTAGCTATTTATGCCGGACTTAAAACGCTGCGTGAAACCCATGCCCTTGAAGCCATAACGACCGCCTCTGGTAGGGGTAGTGCAAATCGCGATGCAGAATCGCACGATCCGGCCGATTTTTGTCCTTGTGGGTCAGGTAAAAAATTCAAACTCTGTCACGGCGAACCAGGGCGTTTGCACTAAACACATGAAGGACACAGTCGTCATCATAGGAGCCGGTGTCGTAGGATTGGCCTGTGCTCGTGCGCTTGCTCGTGCAGGGTACGAAGTCATCATACTCGAGCAGCATGATGCTATCGGCACTGAAACCAGTGCACGTAACAGCGAAGTTATACATGCAGGCATTTATTACCCGCGGGGTTCACTCAAGGCCGCACTGTGTGTTGAGGGTAAAAAACTACTCTACCAATTTTGCAAAGATTATGGCGTCGAGCATCGATTATGTGGAAAACTAATCGTAGCAACCTCAGTAGATCAAGAACTCCAACTGCTCGCTATCCAAACAAAGGCGCACAACAACGGCGTCACCGATCTGGCCATACTAACTCGTGCGCAAGCGTTAGCGCTCGAGCCTGAAGTTGAATGCACAGCCGCTTTGTTTTCACCATCTACCGGTATCATCGATAGCCATGGCCTGATGCTGGCATTGCAAGGCGATGCAGAACGTCATGGCGCAGTACTCGCTTTACGTACCCCGGTTGAGCGCATCACACGCGAGCATGGCCATTTCACGGTAATCACCGGCGGCGACGCACCTGCTTCAATAAGTGCCGATAGTGTGATTAACGCGGCAGGACTTCATGCAGCCACCATCGCCGCACGCATTACTGCACTACCTTCGCAGCATGTGCCTGAGGTGCGCTATGCAAAAGGTAATTATTTTTCACTCGCTGGCAAAGCACCCTTTAGCCGTTTGGTTTATCCCATACCCGAACCGGGTGGCTTAGGTGTGCACTACACCCTTGATCTGGGTGGGCAAGGCCGCTTTGGCCCGGATGTGCAATGGGTCGATGAAATCAATTATCATGTAGACGCAACGCGCAGCGAAAAATTTTACGCACACATACGACGTTATTGGCCTGCACTAAATGACGGTGCATTGCTACCTGCGTATTCAGGCATACGTCCTAAATTAGTCAGTGCCGGCGAGCCCGATGCAGATTTTCTTATACAAGGCCCCGCCACCCACGGCGTGCCAGGATTAGTGAATCTGTTTGGTATTGAATCGCCCGGTTTAACATCTTCGTTAGCTATTGCTGAACAAATCAGTACTATCCTGGCGCAATCTCATCATCCT
>JAULVH010000152.1:1911-6631 GCA_032111105.1 Burkholderiaceae bacterium
ACATATCCGCAGTACGCGCGTCGTTCTCTAAATCAGGAATAGATTTTTCGGTGGGCATGTACCCTTTTTCGGTTTTAAACAAACGAACACCGTATTCTTTTTCCAGGCGATCAAAATTGCCCCGGTAATCCTCTGTCAGCCAATAGCATATGCCATCGGTTTCTTCTTTAGGCCTGAAAAGACCACTGGCAAACCAGTACAGCTTCCCTACTTGAACCTTGAATTTTTCTGCCACGATTCTGTTGGTGGTAATGAAAATATCGTTGTAGGCATAGCCTTCGATTAAGTCAGGCATCCGCGTAGGATCGTGCCAAAAAGTGTGTTTTTCAGAAAATTTTTGTTTCGTATCTACCGTAACATTCACTAATTGATTTTCTGGGGTCAGCCAGTTCGAATGAAAAACCCAGCGAAAAATTCCGTCATTAATCTGCTTCTTATTTCTGTCCAAACTCCAACCGCTAACCAGCGTGCCGCCAGATTTTTCTATACGATTTTTTACGTTGAGATGGCTATCCGTTCTACGGCCTGCACTAATAATGGCTTCTTTATCTAGCGGCACCAAAACAACATCGGACTGCGTATGTGCATGCATAGCCTCTGCTGTGGCAGACGGTATTTTGTCGCTGTAGCGGGTCAAGCCCAGGGAAGTTATATCTAATTGCGAACCGACACTCAACATAAACAAAACCTTTAAATAAAAATAAGCTGACTAGCCTGCACGGCAGTCAGCTGAGAAAACATACGTAAGCAGCACCCGAGAGCTGTTGACCTAATATGACTCAATTAGCTTCAAACAATTTTCGCCTGTAGTGGCGCTCCTGGACTTGCTATCCATAAGCCAGATTTATCCTGCATGACCACATCCACATTCCATAACTTCGCAGTCGACATAACTTGGTTAGCCGGTGTCATGAAAAATACTTTGGTTAATGCATCGGCGACAACGCAACTAGACGCTAGCACTGATACCGATGACCAATACACAGGTGAGTAACCTGTCTGCGGATTAAGAATATGGTGGTAGCGGTGATCATCACTAAATGTGGTGTGCCTGTCAGACGACGTTGCCATGGCCCGGCCATCACTAATCACCGTAGGTGCATCTGATTTTTTGACAGCCGATACAGCACTTTCAATACCGAGATTCCACGATTTGTCGTTGGGTGCATTTCCTAACAGCGCGGTTTCACCTGCATCAATTAACGCATGACGAATACCATGTGCTTGTAGGGTGTCACGTACCCTGTCAGCTGCAAAGCCCTGAGCAATACCGTTCAGCGACAAACCCATACCTGGAATGTGTAACCGCACCATCTCCGGTGTAGCATCTACTGCGCGCCAATTTACTTGACCCCGTGCGCGTTGAATTTCCCGCGCAGAGGGTAAATTTTTCTGTGCTGCGGCCTTAGACCAAATGTCCCATAGTGGCTGCATGCTGATATCGAATGCGCCCAGGCTGTGTCGCGACACGTGTTCGGCAATTTTTAACACCGCAAATAACTCTGCGTCTGGTTTTTTCAGCGAGCCCAAGCGATTCAAACGGCTTAATTGACTTTCAGGATCAAACAAACTCATTTGGCGCTCTACGCTGCGTATGGTTTGCACCGCCGCCGACAGAGCCGCTTCAAGTTGATCTGCATTGTCGTGCGCAGCCTTAATCCACAAGGTGGTTCCAAAACCAACTAATGCGCGCTCACGCCAAATCAATTTTTCGGAATTGCGCGCAGCACGGGAGTGCGAATCCAACGCCAACAAATTGCCGGATACCGAGGCAGCTAACAGGCCCCAACCCCAACGTAAAACCTGACGTCGTTGCATCATGATCTTCCTAGCTCGGTAATTTTAATTATATGCATATCTGCTTTACGCTCTTGTATCAATGGCAGGCAACGCTCTGGATCCTGATAAATCGCTACGCAATCGAGACACTGAAAACATTCACTGTAGTTAATGGTACCCGTTTGCGTGATGGCCTGGTATTCGCAACGATGACGACATGACTGACACGGTGTGCCACATTCTTCGCGCCGCGGTATCCACGACCAGCGCTGCAGTATATTCACGGCCGCCAGTGCCGCACCTAAAGGGCATATATAGCGGCAATAACCACGATACACCACCACCCCCAACACTAAACACACCACGGCCCAGAGTATATACGGCCATTCGCGCATGAAATAAAAACTAATCGCTGTTTCAAAGGGTTCAATTTTTACCGCCAGCTCCGCAAACGATGGCGCAACAAAAATGGAAGCGATGATGGTGGCCAGCACTACGTACTTAATCCACTTTAATTTGGCGTCCAGCGCTGTACGCAATCGTCTCTGATGTATGCCAACAGCATTGGCGATCATGCTGATTAATTCTTGCAACGCACCAAACGGACACAACCAACCACAAAATGTACTGCGGCCCCAAACTAACAGCGTGATTATTACGAATATCCACAATATCACCGTCATGGGGTCGTTCATGAGAAAGCTCAAGTCACCGCCGCCTGAAAGTGATTCTACGGCTGCAGTGATATTAATGATGGTGAGCTGCCCCTGGGCATACCAACCAATAAAGCCCAATGTAAAAATTAAATATGCCGTACGAAGAATTTTTAAGCGCCGGCTTGTTGCGCTAAGGCGTTTCTGTGCAATCAGACCCGCTGTTAGCAACGCTAAGCCCGTGAGAAGCACTGCAATTTCTATCCAACGCTTCTGCCAGACTTTCATCCAGTCTAATGCCAGCCAATCGGTATCGATGAAATCATAGAATTTTGCAGGCCACCCGTTGAAGTCATACGGCAAAGAAAATTCTCTTTTTTCTACACGCGTAAGTACGAAATTCGTTCCAAATTGCCGGCCCAATTTAAAAATCAATTCAAACGGCTTGGTTGGATCTAACGGCGTTGATTTATCAATGACCAAAAAATAGGCCTTCATCCGGTGAGGAGCGCTATTTTGCGTGGTACTGCTTAGCCGATTTAAGCAGCGAGGATCACCAGTCGACGAACTACAATTTAACAAACCCTGTTGATCAGAAATTTCTGATTGATTTGCTGTGACTGTCTTTGAGGAATAGCCCGGAACTTTCAAGCCTTTGTCATAGGGTAGACGTTGGATTTTCAGAACCTGGCCATTTTGCTTGACGATGAATGGCATCTCATCCGGCACTCTGAGAGCTAAATCATGTATGTCAACTAAGGGCCCATCTTCAGTCACCAGTATCGCCTGTGCCTGACGGCGGCTACTACTGAGATAGCGCCAGCCTTCGCTATCGAGCAAATTACGACCTATCGATGGCAGGCTAATTAATGCGGTATGAAAAATTAATGCGGGTTCATTGGGCTTGGTTAAAGCGAGCGCATCAGCGCCTGACGATCGCGTATTGGCATAGGCACGATCAATAGCAGCGCGCGTAAACGTCGTCGTGGTGATCATGCCACGCGAGTGCATTACATCCCACGTTAATGATTTGTAGTGTTCGCCTGAAGAGCGACGTCTGGATGCGCCACCGGCATCAGTCATGCCTAGTTTGCCCAATGCCACCATGGCGGCTGAAGCCATAATACTTTGATCTATCGCCTTTACTGAGACCGTACCGTGGTTCACACCTTGCAAGTCGGCTGAACGCTCATCTCTGGTGGTGGGCGTGACGTGATCGTGTACTTGTATCGTGTGCTGCAACGACAAATCAATATATTGCGAAGCAAAGTTACCGAGTTTTGTGGTGCCAGTTGGGTTATTGAAAAATGGCTCTTTGTGATCAACCAGGCGCACATCCATAAAACCACCGGTTAAATCCATAGCCACTAATACATTCAGAGGTTTGCCACTGTAGCCGCGCACCGGCTTGAAATCTATAGACTCAAAGGCATAGCCTTTTAAATCTGGCTTGCCGCTACCCGATGCAGAATTTTTCCCGAATAAAGGATAGACAGGCATGCCTGCCTGAACTTCACCAACGATGTATTGGCCGTCGAGTAGCTTTTCTATGTCTTGCCTGTTTAACAGGCCCGCATGCGCTTGTGCCACCAAGCACCCCATAGCCAGCAACACGATTCCGACGGCGCCCCAAACGCGACGGTTCATTGTTTTGTTTTATTTATTTTAGTTTTAATAAAAAAACATCGTCGCGTCGGATAGCTTTAGTTAAAAACTAAGCTATCTATTTTTTTCGCGAACTTTCAGGAATCTAACATGAACTCCCGCAATAAAGTAAGCAACGAGAGGGCATCATGGCACCAGAAATGTGATTTCAATTTGAATACACAAGCCTGTCAGTTTGCATTCGCAGTTTGACTGCCGTAAGTCACCCCGCGATTCCAACTGTCGACATACTCTGCGATAGAGACTGTACCGAGGCTATTCATGTGCTCATCAAAATATTCAAACAAGCGGCCGTCTGGGGCGGTCATAGAAAGCAGAACCGTTCCACCCTCCACGCCTCCATGTTCCACGTGCGGGTGCGCATCGGTAGCTGCCAGCGCGTAGTCACCCTTTTTACGGTGAACTGACTTGGTTGTGCCGTCGGGTAGCTGCTCAGTCAAAAATTGTTCGCCTTCAAGCACGAGCGTGCGTGCGGCGGGCGCCTCCGGCGTCTGCAGCGCAAGGGTCATGCTGTCCGGTGGTGGAATGGGCTGCGGCCGGACGACCTTATCGGCAACGCGCGGCGGTGGCGCGGGCGCCTCGGCTGCTTGCGTGGGGGGCGGGGCCGACGTGGGCTGCACCAT
>JAULVH010000153.1:0-382 GCA_032111105.1 Burkholderiaceae bacterium
GAATGCCGCGTTCACGGCAGATTTGAGTAATAGAATCTACTAAGGCTTGTGGTAAGCAACCATAGTTAAAATCTGAAAATATGACTAGGTCAGTTTTAGGCAAAAGTTTGTGAAATTGCTCCATTACAGTGCTAATGAATTCTTCGCCTATATCATGTGCGCGAAGATGGCTAACGCGCAGCAAGGTTTTATTACTTGCTCTAAAGCGCTGTTTCAAAATAGTGGGCCTGCTAGAGTCACGAATTAAAGCTGCTTCAACTCCAAATCCAGCCAACGATTTTTCACTTTTACTGGCCGTCTCATCATCGCCAGTGACGCTGATGTAGCGTGACGAAGCCCCCAAGCTTGCCACATGACCTGCAACGATGCCTGCGCCGCCAGT
>JAULVH010000153.1:392-4782 GCA_032111105.1 Burkholderiaceae bacterium
GCGAGAATCAACGGGCGTAACTACAATAGTCGGATCTTCTTGTGACATGCCCAGTGGGTCACAATAAATATATTCATCAATAATCAGGTCGCCAATGACTAAAGCCTGAATACCATCAAATTTTTGAACGACGTCTTTTAAGCGATCGCGTGAAGTGCCGTGTTTTAGTAGAAATTCATTATCGTGTCGAAGAATAAACTCACCTGGCAGGGCTAATTCGCTACGGATTAAATCTACTGATGAGAATTTAGCTTCACCCGAACTAAAAATTAAATGGCCACCATAATTGCGCACAACGTCTCGCTCGGGGTTATGGCCAGATTCATGCTCCTTGCCTTTGACAACGGCATGCGGTTTAAGCGCAGAAATAAAATCAGCAAGTTGGCTGGTTTTAATGGAGATAACTTCAGCTACAGCACTCATGGACTTGAGGCTTTCGCAGCGTAACTCGTAGGGAACAATAACGCCTGGCTCGGCGTCTTCAAATAGCCCTACGATCAAACGTTCGCCACAGGTTTGCGCAAAATTTAATAAGCGCAAATGACCTGGGTGAATAATGTTAAAGTTTCCCGAAACAAATACGAGTTTCTGGTTTGGGTGCGCATTATTAATTTGCTGCGCGCTGCGATGAAGATCGCTTGAAGCCATAAATACATTCCTAAAAATACGTTATTTCGTCGTTTTTCTTGTTTAGTTGAGCAGGATATCCGGGCTAGAAGTTAAACGGCTGCAATATCGCTGTCAACCGCTTAGACTATTTGTTAAATAGCCGTTAGTTTTGAATATCGGCTGCTGGTGGCTATGGCTAAACATCAATAACACTGATTTGGGTTGGTAAAATGAAAGTGCTCCTTCTAGCAGCGGGTATGGGATCCCGGCTAAGGCCAATTACCAATAGCATTCCAAAATGCATGGTTCCGATAGCAGGCCGGCCGTTATTGGACTATTGGATTGAGCTTCTTGCGGCTAACCAGGCTATAAGCGAAATCATTATCAATACCCATTATTTACCTGAGCCAGTAAGAGATTATGTAGCCAGCAGCCCCTATAAAGATCGTATACAGTTGATTCATGAAGAAAATTTGCTGGGAACAGGCGGAACGCTGATGTCAGCAATGGATAAATTGGTTGGCAATGATGTTTTAGTGGCACATGCCGATAATCTAACTCTGTTTGACTTAAATGCTTTTATTAACACACATCAATCTAGGCCAATTGGATGCTTGGCCACCTTGATGAGCTTTGATACGGATTATCCCAGTTCGTGCGGCATTTTGGAGCTAGATAAACAAGGCGTAGTGATCGGTTTTCATGAAAAGGTGCCCGAGCCACCTGGCAAATTAGCAAATGCTGCAGTATTTATCTTTAGCAACGCTGCCTTAGCTATAATTATGGGCTTAAAGAAACATGGCGTTGCAGAAATAAGTGTTGATTTTATACCAACGCTTCTCGGCAAAATGTTCACTTTTAATAATGACATTTATCACCGGGATATAGGCACGCCAGATTCCTTGGCGGCAGCCGAGCGGGAATTCCCAGAGATCTATCGCGCATTCAAACGTAAAGGTAGCGAACAATGAAGGTTTTGGTCACCGGCGCATGTGGTTATAAGGGGAGCGTACTTGTCCCCAAATTGTTGAAAGCCGGACATGAGGTCATCGCGTTTGACATTATGTGGTTTGGTAATGAGCTAAAAGATGCGGGTAATTTAACAATTGTTCAGGGTGATGTTCGCAATATTGATGGCGTGCCGCTAAACGGTGTGGATGCCATTATCCATTTGTCATCCGTAGCAAACGATCCTTGCGGCGATTTAGACCCCAAATTAACCTGGGAAATCAGCTGCCTTGCCACGATGCAGTTGGCAGATCGTGCCGCCCGGCTGGGAATTAAGCGGTTTTTATACGCTTCATCCGGCTCTGTCTATGGCCTGAAAGAAGAAGCGCAGGTAACCGAAGACCTTGAGCTCGTGCCTGTCTCGGAATATAACAAAACCAAAATGGTGGCAGAGCGCGTTTTGATGAGCTACTCAGACAAGATGGTGGTGCAAATTGTGCGCCCAGCAACTGTGTGTGGCCTATCGCCTCGTATGCGGCTAGATGTGGCGGTCAATATGCTGACTATGCAAGCATTGACCCGCGGAGAAATTACGGTTTTGGGTGGTGATCAGACGCGTCCTAATATCCATATCGATGATGTGACCGATTTATATTTGTTTTTGTTAGATCACCCAGAAGCAACAGGCATCTTTAATGCCGGCTTTGAAAATTTATCTATCCAGCAGATCGCTGAGATGGCAACAGAAAAAGCCAGCGCAAAAATCAGCATACTGCCATCGAATGACCCTAGATCATATCGAGTGAATTCAGATCGTCTTTTAGCCGCTGGGTTTAAACCGAAAAAAACCGTCAGCGATGCAATCGACGAAATCTGCGCTGCCTACAAAGACGGCCGATTGAAAGATGAAGATCGATTCCATAATTTGAAGTGGATGCAAAAAACGGTGTTTACTCAAGGGGCGCTTTCTTGAAATCATTGTTTCATGATTTTGCTAAAGACTATGCAAAAAGGTTGGCTGTTGCAGTGGATGCATTGCCTCTCAATGCAGTTGAAGCTCTTGCTGAAGCCTTGCTCATCTGCTGGAAAGAAAAACGCCAAGTTTTTATTTTTGGTAATGGCGGTTCAGCAGGTAATGCTGTTCATCTGGCCAATGATTTTTTATATGGCGTATCAAAACAGCTAGGACACGCACTTCGAGTGCACGCATTAACTGCAAATAGTGCCGTACTGACTTGCCTTGCAAATGATGAGGGCTATGACGGCATATTTTTTAGGCAGCTAGCTGTTATGGCTGAGCCAGGCGATATTGTGATTGCGTTTAGTGGAAGCGGCAATTCACCTAACATTGTTAAAGCACTTGAGTGGTGCCGTGAGCATAACGTACACAGCTTTGCTGTATTAGGTTTTACAGGTGGTAAAGCAAAAGAACTAGCTCACACTCCCATTCATGTAAATGTAGACGACATGCAGATCAGCGAAGATTTGCAGTTAATCGTGGGCCACATGTTGATGCAGTGGCTGTATAAGCATCACCAAACAATACCTAATGCCGCATGAGTCAGCTACCTAAAACAACGCTGGCCGCTATTTTGGTCGAGCAAAAAAAACCGCTGCAGATCGCAGAGATTGCGCTACCTGAGTCATTAGATATTGGGCAGGTTTTGGTCGAGTTTTTTTATAGCGGTATCTGCGGTAGTCAGATTGGCGAAATAGATGGTGTTAAGGGCCCTGATAAATGGCTGCCTCATCTATTAGGCCATGAAGCATCGGGTCGAGTTTTAGCTATCGGACCAGGCGTAAAACACGTCAAACCAAACGACACTGTCGTTGCACACTGGCGCCCATCGAAGGGCATTGAAGCTAATCCAGCAAAATATCAATGGCAGGGTAAAACAGTAAATGCTGGTTGGGTAACGACCTTTAACAAGCATGCGATTATTTCCGAAAACCGTCTCACCACCATACCTGCGAGCACGGACCTTAAAGCTGCTGCGCTATATGGTTGCGCGGTGACGACTGGTTTTGGTGTGGTTGATAATCGTGCACGCATTCGCCTGGGCGAAACTGTGGTGGTGTTTGGTGCGGGTGGTATTGGTTTGAACATTGTGCAAGCGGCGTCATTAGCTGGCGCGAGTAGTATCGTTGCTGTTGATTTATTCGACAATCGCCTAGAAATGGCTAAGCAATGTGGGGCAACCGTCGTCATTAATGCAAGCAAATCAGATGTATGGAAAAGCCTTGCCGAAATTTTTAAAGACGAAGCACCAGACGTCTTTATCGACAACACAGGTAATCCAGAGATCATTTCGCGTGGCTATGAGTTGATCAAAGCATCGGGCCGTGTAATCTTGGTGGGTGTGCCAAAGAAAGGCGCCAACGCATCGCTGTATACCTTGCCGCTGCACTTTGGCAAAAGCATCACGGGCACGACTGGTGGTGAGACTGTGCCGCAAGAAGATATACCCAGATACATGGCATTAACTGCGGCTCGCAAGATTAACTTGAATGATTTAATTACCGAGATAGCTCCCTTATCAGACATTAATAAACTTTTGTTGGCTATGCGCGATGGCAGTTCGGCGGGTCGTTGCTTGGTAGACTTTACGCTATGAGTAAAGTGCTTGTTATAGGAAGCAACTCATTTTCTGGCGCTAGCTTTTGCGGGTGGTTGCTTGACCAGGGGATAGACGTTATCGGCGTTAGCCGTTCTGCCCAACCTGCTGATGTGATGCTGCCCTACTGCTGGGGTAAAAAAACAGCGCGCTTTGAATTTAAAACGATAGATATCAATCACGATATCGAAGCCTTGGATGCGCTGATTAAAAAAGAG
>JAULVH010000153.1:4792-5258 GCA_032111105.1 Burkholderiaceae bacterium
TTGTTAATTTCGCCGCCCAAAGCATGGTGGGCGAAAGTTGGGATAAGCCAGATGATTGGATGCACACCAATGTTGTTAGTGCAGCGAGATTGGCAGAGCGATTAAGGCACATCGATTTTTTAGACCGTTACGTGCACGTAACAACACCAGAGGTATACGGGTCTACCGATGGCTGGATTACAGAAGAGACACCCTTTAATCCCTCAACACCCTATGCAGTTTCTCGAGCCGCTGGTGATATGCTCTTTAAGATTTACAGAGAAACTTATCAGTTGCCAGTAGTGGCAACACGTGCGGCGAACGTATACGGCCCAGGGCAGCAACTGTTTCGCATTATCCCCAGAACAATTTTCTTTCTGCTTGCAGGTAAGCCACTGCAGTTGCATGGCGGCGGAAGTTCGACGCGATCATTTATTCATATGGATGATGTGTCATCGGCGACCTGGTTGATTGCAAATAAAGCCCC
>JAULVH010000154.1:0-2803 GCA_032111105.1 Burkholderiaceae bacterium
ACTGGCAAGTCGACTGATTCAGCGATTTTTTTGAAATGCTGGAACATGCCTTCCTGCGTAGGCCGGTTGTAGTAAGGAACAACCTGCAACGAAGCACTTGCACCAACACGTTTAGCGTAGGTGGTTAGTTCTATGGCTTCGGAGGTTGAATTACCGCCCGTACCTGCAATGACTGGAATTCGTCCGGCAACATGGTCTACACACAAGCGAATTAACTCGCAATGCTCTTCAACCGTGACTGTAGGCGACTCACCGGTTGTGCCAACAATCACAATCGCATCTGTGCGCTCTGCAATATGCCAATCAATCAGTTTTTTCAAACTTGGCAAATCAAGACTGCCGTCCTGATGCATAGGCGTGACTATCGCAACAATGCTGCCTTTGATCATAATTGTGTCACCGCAGAAATCGAAACCGTGATTGTAGCGGATAGCGATGCCGGCTGGACAGTTAGAAGCTCTAAGACTGAGCGCCTATACAACGAGATTGTGGCGATCCAAGTGACCCACGAATTAGGCATATCCTTTGCACCATGGCAGATTTAGGTTCGCTCACGTAACCATCCTCGAAAGCCAGCACATGAAGATCGGGGCGTAAAGTCGCCAAACGCAACAATTCGCCCGGCATAAGTAGAAAATCGGGGTTAGAAGGCTTGCCAAAAAGGCCATTATCTTTGGCAAAGGTTTCGTAAATCAACACGCCACCGTCACACAAACTAGCCACTAAATCCTGCATTAAGGGGCGATGCAGGTAATTCGTGACAATAATTCCACCAAATTGACTCGGTAACAGCGGCCAATCGGTGTGGCTCGCGCTATCACTCAGCTCAAGATCAAAACAAAGAGGGGTAATGTTGTGGGTTGGGGCCGCTGCAAGCGCGCTGACGTCTTTATCAACGGCCAACACCGAGTGACCAAGATTTGCCAAATAACGCGTATGACGTCCACCACCACACGCCAAATCCACTACGTTGCTCGACGCTGGAATCAGGCTGGCAAATCGGCGCACCCACGGCGAGCACAGGTCGCTAGCTTGATGAAGTGTCATAAGCGAATCAGTTATAAGAGAGACCCATTTCCTCACGCACGTCACGCATGGTTTCTTGTGCGTGCTTGCGTGCTTTGTCGCATCCGTCAGCTACTATCGCGCGAACCAACGAAGGATCGTCCAAGTATTGCTGTGCGCGTTCGCGCATGGGTTCTTGTTCTTTCAGAATTCCATCAATGACGGGTTGCTTGCATTCGATACAACCTATGCCGGCGGTTTTGCAGCCTTTAGTTACCCACTCACGCGTGGCGTCATCGGAATACACCACGTGAAACTGCCAGACCGGGCATTTATCCGGACTGCCGGGATCGGTTCTGCGTACGCGCGCAGGATCAGTGGGCATAGTGCGAATTTTTTTAGTGACGGTGTCGCGATCATCGCGTAAGGCTATTGTGTTGCCATAACTCTTGGACATTTTTTGTCCATCCAAACCAGGCAATCGTGAAGCCTCAGTCAGCAAAGCCTGCGGTTCTACCAAAATCAGTTTGCGGCTTCCTTCGAGATAACCAAACAAACGTTCACGATCTATCATGGAGAGATTTTGTGCATCATCGAGCATGGCCTTAGCTTGCTCTAATGCGTCTTCTTTGCCCTGCTCCTGAAATTCATTGCGCAATTCCATGTAGAGTTTTGCGCGCTTGGTACCAAGTTTTTTTACGGCTTCTTTGGCTTTTTCTTCAAAATCTTTTTCGCGACCATACAGGTAGTTAAAACGCCTGGCGATTTCTCGCATCATCTCTATGTGCGGCACTTGGTCTTCACCCACAGGCACCATGCTGGCGCGATAAATGAGTACGTCAGCTGCTTGCAGCAAGGGATACCCTAAAAAACCGTAAGTCGCTAAATCGCGATCTGATAATTTTTCTTGCTGATCTTTATAGGTGGGCACGCGTTCTAGCCAACCCAATGGGGTGGACATGGACAGTAACAAGTGCAGCTCTGCGTGCTCAGCGACTTTTGATTGTATGAAGATGGTCGCTTGCGATGGATCGATGCCCGCAGCGAGCCAGTCAATCACCATATCCCACGTGCTGGTCTCGATAATCGACGGATCATCGTAATGCGTAGTTAACGCGTGCCAGTCAGCGACAAAGAATAAACAGGGGTGCTCGGACTGCAAGCGCACCCAATTTTTCAGCGCTCCGTGGTAGTGGCCTAGGTGCATCGCCCCGGTGGGGCGCATGCCAGAAACAACACGATCTGGATACATATCTCAGGTCAGTAATAATTTAAGGGGAGAAATCAGAATATTCAATAAAGCATAGGTCACTGTAATAACAGGCACCATCCAGTAATTGAGCAGGTTTAACATCATCAAACCGATCATGATGAAAAAACCGTAGGGTTCTATGCGCGCAAAACGAAAAGCATATCGGTTGGGCAGTACGCTGGTGAGTATGCGTCCCCCATCTAATGGCGGAAGCGGAAACAAATTAAATGCAAACAAAATCAAATTGATCTTCACACCTGCGCGTGCAACTTCATAAAAATAGGTCTCTTCGATGTCGGTTGCGTCGAGCACAAAAAACAGAGTCATCCACAACAGCCCCATCAAAAGATTCGCCATAGGGCCAGCTAAGGCAACCCAGGCCATATCTTTTTTAGGACGTCGCAACAGCGAAAAATCTACCGGCACCGGCTTGGCATAGCCAAACAAAAACGGGCTGCTAACTAATGCCAACAACAAAGGAATCAGTATCGTGCCAATGGGATCTATATGTTTTGCAGGGTTCAAACTCATGCGACCCTGCGAATA
>JAULVH010000154.1:2813-9261 GCA_032111105.1 Burkholderiaceae bacterium
GCGTAGGCGGGCGCAGCCTCATGCAAGGTAATGGCAAACAATACGGTCAACGCATAGACCGCTATGGCCTGGATAATCTCATTCATCGATGGGATTTTATCAGAGTGACTACGTAAACCATGGCATTTACGTAAACAAGCTCGCGTCTCCCCGGCCTTGGCGCACGATGAGAGGTGCCTCCCCAGTCAGATCAACCACGGTCGTGGGCAATAAACTGCAACTGCCACCGTCTATCACTAGCTCGATTTGCTTCTCAAGCTGACTACGTATGTCGGCCGCATCATTCAAGGGCTCATCGCCGCCGGGCAAAATCAGTGTCGTACCCAGCAAAGGCTGACCCAATTCTTCCAGCAGCGCCTGAGCAATCATGTTTTCAGGAACTCTCAAACCTATCGTCTTGCGGGAAGGATGGGAAAGTCGGCGCGGTACTTCCTTGGTTGCTTCCAATATGAAGGTATAGGGGCCGGGTGTTGCTGCTTTGAGTAATCGGTATTGGGTGTTGTCCACTTTTGCGTAATTGGCAATTTCGGACAAGTCGCGGCACAACAACGTGAGATGGTGACGATCATCCACGCCGCGTATCTTGCGCAACCGCTCTACCGCTGCCTTGTCATCTAAATGACAAACCAATGCGTAACTAGAGTCCGTAGGTAAAGCGACTATCCCTCCAGCACCCACGATTTGGGCGGCCTGGCGCACCAGCCTCTGCTGGGGATTATCTGGATGAATCTGAAAAAACTGGCTCATGAAAGCAAACGGCGACAGTCAATGACTGCCGCCGGAAAATGAATAGTAATGGACTGTATCAGGCCTGCTGCAATGCTGCAATGCGCTGCTCTATGGGCGGATGGCTGGAAAACAGCTCCATGACGCCGTTGGTGTTGTTAATACCTAGCGATGCCACTGATTGCGGCAATGCCGCTGTATGCATCTGGCCCAATCGCATCAGGGCATTAATCATAGGCCGTCTGTTACCCAATAGATTAGCTGAACCTGCATCGGCACGAAACTCACGCTGTCGCGAAAACCAGGCCACGATCATCGAGGCCAACAAGCCAAAGACGATCTGACACACGATGACGGTCACCATGTAACCAATACCGACGGATTCATTGCTATTTTTTGATAGCGCCCGATCAACCATGTAACCCACCACACGCGAGAGAAACACCACGAAAGTATTCACCACACCTTGAAGCAAGGTCATGGTGACCATATCGCCATTGGCAATGTGAGCTATCTCATGACCCAACACCGCTTCCAACTCTTCACGGGTCATATTTTGCAACAGCCCGGTAGACACAGCCACCAACGCATCATTGCGATTAGCGCCTGTGGCAAAGGCATTGGGCTCACCCTCGTATACCGCTACCTCGGGTCGGCCTATACCTGCGGTTGCTGCGAGCCTGTGTACCGTATCAAGTAGCCACTGTTCGGTCGAGTTAGCTGGTTGATCGATGACTTGTGCGCCGGTCGACCATTTAGCCATGGGCTTACTGATCAACAAGGAAAAAATGGCTCCTGTAAAACCTACAACTAACGAGAACACCAGCAACATACCTATATTGAGTCCTTGAGCCGACAAATAACGATCCACGCCCAGCACCGACATCACGATAGACATGACGGCGATGACCGCCACATTGGTCAGCACAAACAGAAAAATTCGTTTCATTAGTTAATCTCCCTGGTGAACCAGACAGCAAAAAAAGACAGTGGAAAGTTTACCCGAGCACCGTCCACAAGGCCGCTGATCAAGTTAGCTTGCATATGGGGATGCCTCAATGACATTTCAAGTCGCAGGGCGGGTGTTTCAGAGTACCCAGTCGTGCCAGACCGGAGTCAGGTTAGACGGCAGGTGCGGCAAGCTACCCAGATCGAAACGCGACTCGGCAGGGCCATGAAAATCTGACCCGCGCGAAGCTAACAGGCCGGTTTTTAGGGCATAGTCGGCATACTGGTCGTATTGCGCAGGATAGTGACTGCCCGTGATGACTTCGATACCTTCACCACCCAGCGCACGAAATTGTTCAACAAATACATTGAGTTGAAGATCATCAAAGGCATAGCGTCCGGGATGCGCAATTACCGCGCGACCACCGGCTGATCGTATCCAGCGCACGGATTGCTCCAGAGTTGCCCAGCGATGGGGTACGAAACCAGGTTTACCTTCGACCAGAAAACTCTGAAATACCTCGGATACCGTTTTACGCACACCCTGCTCCACCAAAAACCGCGCGAAATGCGTACGGCCCAGCAAATCGGGATTATCAGCAAATTTTAATGCCCCCTCGAAAGCTCCGGGTATACCCACCGCTTCAAGTTGCTGGGCGATATCGCGGCCGCGTGCTTCCCGCCCGCCACGCACAGAGGCCAAACCTTCACGTAAATCAGGATTATTTTCATCGATACCCAAGCCAACGATATGTATCGTTTTGCCAGCCCAGGTAATAGAGATTTCAACACCGGGAACAAAGCTAAGGCCCAAATCAGCAGCGGCTGCGCGGGCTTCAGGAATTCCGCTCAATTCATCATGATCTGTGAGAGCCCATACATCGACGCCATTTGCCTTAGCCCTGGCGGCCAAATCAGCTGGCGACAGCACACCATCAGATACGTTGGAATGACAATGCAGATCGACGTTAAGCATAGTAGCGGGCAAGGTATTAGCCGCAAAAAAAGAACTTAACGAGATTGTACGCGTCTGCATCGTTTGACGCAGACACTCAATTCACGCCAAAAAATCCTCTATCAGTCGGGCGAGCAACTCGGGTTGATCATGGTGAACCATGTGCCCTGCATCTTTTATTACGGCTGTTTTTACGTCAGCAATAGCAGCACGGCGCTGATCTAATTCAGCACGCACTTTATCGCGGCCACCCATCCAGCGCCAAAGATCACTCTCCTCGGCTTCCACCCACAATACCGGGGCACGTATTTTTTCCCAGCAGGCTAAAACCTCATCTACCCGATACAACGTTGCACCGGTAATTTTATGTGCAGGATCACCCAAAATCTCCCACAGGCCATCAGCATTTGGCGCAGCCCAATGCGAGGCTAAAAACTGCGCGCGATCAGGTGCCAAGCGAGGATTGGTTTTCATCAAACGCGACACTACCCCCTCTATGGTTTCATAGCCGCGCATAGTCGGCGGCTCGCGCAATTCATCTAGCCATTTCGCATAGCGCTCGGGAGCCATAGAGGGCTGCGTGGCTGCCAATCCAAAGCCTTCCAAATTAACTAGCTTAGCTACTCTGTGCGGACGAACTCCTGCATAAATCCCAGCCACATTGCCACCCATACTATGACCAACAAGAGTGACTGGTTGATCTTGGCAATAATGATCTAGTAGTGCATCCAAATCACCGAGATAGTCAGCAAACCAATAACAATCAGAGTGCACTCTCTCAGTCTGTCCAAAGCCTCGCCAATCAGGTGCTATGACGTGCCAATCGTTAGCGAAATGGTCGACTACGAATTGAAACGAAGCCGATACATCCATCCAGCCATGCAACATAAAAAGTACAGGTGCGTCTGGCTCGCCCCAATGACGTACGTGGGTGCGCAAGCCGCGCAGTGTAATGAATTCACTTCGGGAGAGTTTTACAGGATGGAGCACTGGGGGCGTTCAGAAAAGTGTGAGTATGATGGCAAAACTATGTGCGCTATAGATATAAACTGAGCAATACAATCATACCATCTTCGCAGGGAGCACCCATGGCAGAACCACTGGCCACCGATCACTACGATCAACTGTACCAAGACTATCGCTGGCATGTGCCTGATGATTTTAATATCGCGCACTGGTGTTGTACGCGCTGGGCCAATGATTCTGATCGAGTCGCCATCTTCATGGATGACGAGCTACACGGTGACAGCGTAATCACTTACGCTCAACTGCAGCAGAGTGCGGATCAACTTTCGCATTGCATGACGGCGTTAGGCATTCATCGTGGCACGCGTGTAGCGATAGTGATGCCGCAACGCCCTGAAGTAGCTATTGCCCACATCGCCTGTCATCAGGTGGGCGCGATTGCAATGCCTATGTCGGTACTGTTTGGGCCAGACGCGCTGGAATATCGTTTGCAAGACAGTGCATCATCGTTAGTCATTACTGATCAGGCAGGTTTGCCTAACATTGCGTCCATACGCGATCGCTGCCCTGCACTTACGCACGTCATTGTCGTCGATGGCCACGGTGACAATACATTGGATTGGCATGAATTACTTCAGCAGCAGCCCACAACTTTTACACCCGTCACTACCAAATCAACTGATCCAGCGCTATTGATCTACACCAGCGGCACCACAGGATCACCCAAAGGTGCGCTGATGCCGCAATCAGCGCTGGTGGGTAATCTAACCGGATTTGTGGCTTCTCAAAATTGGTTTCCAATGGAAGACGATGTGTTTTGGTCACCGGCCGATTGGGCATGGACAGGTGGATTAATGGATGCACTGCTGCCCACGCTGTATTTAGGTAAACCTATCGTAGCTAGTCGCTCGCGTTTTTCTGCTGAACATGCATTTAAATTATTGGAAAAATATCGCGTCACGAATAGCTTCTTATTTCCGACAGCATTAAAGATGATGATGAAAGCTGTACCGCAACCACGTCAGCAGTATCAGTTAGCACTGCGCGCCATCATGAGCGCGGGCGAAGCCGTTGGTGATGCGGTGTTTGATTGGACTCAATCTGCGCTGGGTGTCACAGTCAATGAAATGTTTGGTCAAACCGAAGCCAACTATATTGTGGGCAATAGCGCAGAAAAATGGCCTGCGCGAGCCGGCAGTATGGGTCGTCCTTATCCAGGCCATAGGGTGGCGGTGATAGACGATGATGACAAGACTGTGAAGGCCGGTGATACTGGTGAAGTCGCTTTGCACAGGCTGGACATACATGGCCATCCTGATCCGGTAATTTTTTTGGGTTACTGGAATAACACGCAAGCCACGACCGATAAATACAGTGGAGATTGGTTGCGCACCGGCGATCTTGCGCAGATTGATGCTGATGGCTATCTCTGGTATCGCGGGCGCGCTGACGATATGTTTAAGTCAGCGGGCTACCGGATTGGCCCGTCAGAAATTGAAAATTGTTTGGTCAAACATGCTGCAGTCGCTAATGCAGCCGTGATTCCCAAGCCCGATGCAGACAGAGGCAATTTGATTAAAGCATTTGTGGTGCTTACGGAAGGAACACCCCGCAGCACAGCCAACGATGCAGCACTTATTACAGAACTGCAGCAGCATGTACGCGGCTTGTTAGCACCGTATGAATATCCCAAAGAAATTGAATTTATTGATGCCTTGCCTATGACAACCACGGGTAAAGTACAGCGACGTGTGTTGCGTTTGTTAGAAGAAGAGCGCGCCCAGCAAACGTAAATTTTTATTTTTGTGAGTGATGATATTTACTCGCCTTGCAAGGCAGCGAGTTCGGATTCCATAAAGCCGGCCTGTCGACGCGCTTCCAAGTTAAAGGGGCCACGCAACACCGGTGCTTTGTAGCGCAGTGCAAGCTCCTGATAGCTGGATAACAAATCCAGGCCACGCTGCTCACAACACCAGCGATACCAGCGATTACCAATCTCTACATGCCCAATTTCATCGCGCAAAATAATATCGAGTATCTGCGCAGCAGCTATATCACCTGCCTGAGCTAATTTACTGCGCACACCGGGCGTGGCATCCAAACCGCGGGCTTCCAGCGTGCGAGGGACTAATGCCATACGCGCTAATACATCGCCATTGGTTTTTTCTGCCATTTCCCACAAACTATTGTGAGCGGCAAAATCACCATACGCAAAACCCAGGCTTTGCAGATGCGAAGACAATAACGAAAAATGCAGTGCTTCTTCAGCGGCTACTTTTAACCAATCGGTGTAGTACGCCTCGGGCATATCAGCAAATCGCCACAACGCATCTAAAGCCAGATTGATGGCATTAAATTCTATATGGGCTAGCGCATGTATTAAGGCAGCTCGCCCTTCAACGGTAGTCATAGAGCGATGACCTACCTCGCGAGGTGCAACCAATACCGGCACGGCGGGTCGTCCAGGAATGCCCGGTTCAGATAGGGCAAGCATGCCTACATCTAGCGTTAACTGGCTCGCTAACCATGCCATGCGCAAGGCCATGGTGTGTTCTGCTTTATCGTGCGCGCTTGTTATGCGCAGCAGTACTCCCGCTTGGCTGCGTAACTCAGGGGCATGGGATATATCAGCGTATGAATGGCTCATCAAGTCAGGAGTAAAATGCGGCTTACGTTAATGTCCCCTATTGTAATGAACTCTTATGGCTATATATAAAATTGGCGACATCACACCCGACGTGGATGCCAGCGCCTATGTCACTGATTCGGCTAGCGTGATTGGTAAAGTTCGCCTCGCCGCCTACACCAGCATCTGGTTTGGTGCAGCTCTGCGCGGTGACAATGAACTGATAT
>JAULVH010000154.1:9271-11482 GCA_032111105.1 Burkholderiaceae bacterium
CGGAACTTGCGGTGCAGGAATGCGCTGTACTGCATACCGATATGGGTTATCCACTCACCGTAGGTAAAAATGTCACCATAGGCCATCAAGCCATGCTGCATGGTTGTACTGTAGGTGATGGTAGTTTGATCGGTATACAAGCGGTGGTATTGGATGGCGCAAAAATCGGTAAAAATTGCTTGGTAGCTGCCGGTGCCTTAGTCACATCGGGTAAAGAATTTCCCGACAACTCACTGATTATGGGTTCGCCTGCGAAAGCGGTGCGTGAGCTGACCGACGCGCAGATCAGCGACATACAAAAAGGTGTGCAGACCTACATAGAACGTGCAGCTTTTTTTCGGCAACAGCTCACACGTATTGATTAAGCTTATGGATACATTACAAAAATTTATGTTTGAGCAGTCGCACGTGCGCGGCGAGTTAGTAGAAATTTCTGATGCCTGGAAACAGGTTCAGGCACTGCGCGCTTATCCACGTGCAGTGACTACTATGCTAGGTGAAATGATGTCGGCAGCGGCTCTGCTGTCGGCCAATCTCAAATTCAATGGCTCCATCATTATGCAGATACACGGTGATGGCCCCGTAGTGTTATTGGTTGTTGAATGCGATGCTTCGTTACGTCTGCGAGCTACAGCGAAATTAGCCGAAGGCGCGGAGGTTGCAGATGATGCAAAACTTCAGGAGCTTGTTAATGCAGAGGGTCAGGGTCGATTTGCGATTACCTTAGATCCCGCTGACAAACTGCCCGGACAGCAGGCTTATCAAGGAATCGTCGCGCTCGATGGCGACACCATCGCCACGATCATAGAAAATTACATGCTGCGCTCTGAACAACTAGATACCCGCTTGTGGCTAGCTGCAGATGAACATACAGCACGTGGATTGTTACTGCAAAAACTACCCACCGAGGGTGGCATACAAGAAGATTCAGTTAATGATGCCGACACCTGGAACAGAACGGTGATGTTGGCCTCCACCGTAACGCAAGAAGAAATGCTCGCCACCGACATCATGACGCTGCTACAGCGGCTATATTGGGAAGAGACGGTGCGGGTTTTTGAACCACGCCATCCAAAATTTCATTGCACCTGTACGCGCGAGAGAGTCGGCAACATGCTCAAAATGTTGGGCAAAGATGAAGTTGATTCAGCTCTCACCGAATTGGGTGAATTAGCGATCGATTGTGATTTTTGTGGAAGGCACTACACGTTTGATGTGGTGGACTGCAAGCAGTTGTTTGCATCAGAAGTGATTTCTCATGCAGTGCAACTACCTAGCGAACGACCGCATTAGATGCGATAGGTATTGAGTGCAGTACTATTAAGTGCAGTAGGTATTTAGCTCAGTAAAAAAACCGCTGTCGTAACCTACTCATGGGCGGGTTGTAGCTTGAGGTTTCGTGATGGGCTTTTTGGGGTCGGCCTCCAGTATCTGAACAAAGGTCTCATTATCTTTAATCAGACCTAGCTCATAACGAGCGCGCTCTTCCAACGCACCCGTACCTTCTTTTAAATCCTGTACTTCCGACGCCAGCTTAGCGTTACGCTCGCGTAGCTCCTGCTCTTTTACTAATGCGCTATCGAGTTGGCGCGACAAATCCCACACACGCAGCCAACTACCCTTACCTAACCACAAGGGGTATTGGATGAGGATAATTAATACGGTCAGACCAATTAATATCAGTCGCACGGCATAGTCCGTCAGCCCATGGCCAGACCGCGTTAAGACAACGGCTGGCATAGGGGCTTATTTCAGGTTGTAAAACGCCTGACGACCAGGGTAGCTGGCGATGTCGCCAAGATCTTCCTCGATGCGCAGGAGTTGGTTGTATTTGGCCATGCGGTCAGAACGCGACATGGAACCTGTTTTGATTTGCAACGCATTCATGCCCACGGCAATGTCAGCGATAGTTGAATCTTCTGTCTCACCCGAGCGATGCGAAATCACGGCGGTATAACCGGCACGCTTAGCCATTTCTATGGCTGCAAATGTTTCAGTGAGTGTGCCGATTTGATTGATCTTAATAAGTATAGAGTTGGCGATTTTTTTCTCTATGCCTTCACGCAAAATTTTTGTGTTGGTCACAAATAAATCATCACCCACCAGCTGCACTTTAGTACTGAGTGCCTTGGTCAGAGTAGCCCAGCCATCCCAGTCACCTTCGTGCATGCCATCTTCTATAGAGATGATGGGATATTTATCACACCAGGT
>JAULVH010000155.1:0-2233 GCA_032111105.1 Burkholderiaceae bacterium
CTGGGTGAGACGCGAGTCGCTGCGACACCCGAGACAGTTAAAAAACTCGTCGCCGCCAACCACCAAGTGGTGGTGCAAGCTGGTGCTGGCGTTGCTGCGAGTATTACAGATGAGGCATATGCCGCAGCGGGCGCTCACTTAGTTTCTGCTGCTGATGCTTTGAGTGCTGACCTGGTACTCAAGGTAAGGGCTCCTTCAGCAGACGAGCGCCAGTCTATGAAATCCGGCAGTGTGCTGGTCGGCATGCTTAATCCTTTCGATACTGATAACAATGCCGCGATGGCTGCTGCAGGTTTGAGTGCGTTTGCACTCGAGGCCGCACCGCGTATCACGCGTGCTCAGTCACTCGATGTGCTCTCTTCTCAAGCCAATATCGCAGGCTACAAGGCGGTTCTGATGGCAGCCAATGCCTATCAGCGCTTCATGCCTATGCTGATGACAGCTGCCGGTACGGTGAAAGCCGCCCGCGTGCTGATCATGGGCGTTGGTGTGGCGGGTCTGCAGGCAATTGCGACGGCCAAACGTATGGGCGCCATTATTGAAGCCTCCGATGTACGTCCGCCGGTCAAAGAGCAAGTCGAATCACTGGGAGCAAAATTTATTGATGTCCCATTTGAAACCGACGAAGAGCGTGAAATAGCCAAGGGCGTGGGCGGTTATGCGCGCCCCATGCCAGAAGCATGGATGCAACGTCAGGCCGCGTTAGTGCATGAACGCGCTAAGCAAGCTGACATCATCATCACGACGGCTTTGATACCCGGTCGTAAGGCACCGATATTAATTAGCGAAGAAACTGTTAAATCCATGAAGCCAGGCTCGGTCATTGTTGATATGGCGGTTGAGCAGGGCGGTAACTGCCCTCTGTCTGAATTGGGCAAGACTGTAATCAAGCACGGTGTAACTATCATAGGTGAAGGCAATATTCCTGCGTTGTGTAGAGCAGATGCTTCGGCGCTGTATTCGCGCAATGTACTGGATTTTCTCAAGCTGATTATCGATAAAGAAGGTGCGCTGCATATCGACCGGTCAGATGAGATTATTGCAGCAACCCTGATGTGCTCGGGCGGTGAAGTCGTTCGTAAGTCGTAGGAGATCGAATGCAGCAACGTATTATGTTGCGCGCGAAAATACATCGCGCGACGGTCACTCAATGTGATCTGAACTACGAAGGCTCATGTGGCATAGACGAGGATTTGCTGGAAGCAGCAGATATTCGCGAGTTTGAAAAAATAGATCTTTACAACATTAATAACGGTGAGCGTTTTTCTACCTACGCAATACGAGGCAAGCGTGGCAGTGGTGAGATTTCTCTCAATGGTGCAGCAGCGCGATTGGCGCAATTGGGTGATTTATTAATTATCTGTACGTATGCACCCATGAGCGAGCCTGAGTTGTCTGTATATCAGCCGAAAATTGTTTTTGTGAACGAAAAAAACCGAATTACTGGTCTTAAAAAATAAATGCCTTCACCGTATTTTTGAAGGCGCCTACTGTCTATAACCAGAGGACATCATGGAAGTCAGTCATACCATCATTAACCTGATCATCTTTGTGCTGGCAATTTATGTCGGCTATCACGTGGTGTGGACTGTCACACCCGCACTGCATACGCCGCTCATGGCTGTCACTAATGCGGTGTCAGCCATCATCATCATTGGTGCCATGCTGGCTGCTGCGTTAACGGAAGGACCGCTCGCGCAGTTTATGGGTACGGTGGCCGTAGCTTTGGCAGCCGTCAATGTGTTCGGTGGATTCTTAGTTACCCAGCGCATGCTGGAAATGTTCAAGAAAAAAGAGCCTAAGGCCAAGAAGAAGGAAGAGGCGACAACATGAGCATGAATCTGGTTACTCTGTTGTACCTGCTGGCGTCTGTGTGTTTCATACAGGCGTTAAAAGGTCTCTCTCATCCTTCCACAGCACGCCGGGGTAATGCCTTTGGTATGTCGGGTATGGCGATCGCTGCAGTGACAACGATTGCACTCATCGTCAAGCTTAAATCCGAAGCAACAGCGGGTTCGGATTTTGGCTACGGTTTACTTGCACTTGGTATCGTCGTCGGTGGCGGCATAGGCACTCTGCTCGCTAAGCGCGTAGAAATGACTAAGATGCCTGAGTTGGTCGCGGCTATGCACTCACTGATAGGTTTGGCTGCTGTGTGTATTGCAGTTGCTGCCGTGTCCGAACCCTGGGCCTTTGGTATTGCTGCGCACGGCACGCCCATACCCTTTGGTAA
>JAULVH010000156.1:0-7512 GCA_032111105.1 Burkholderiaceae bacterium
AAAGTCTGGGGTGTGTTTTCACTCACGGGTGAGCGCCATGAAGATCATCCCAACAAAGCACCCTACAACACACTCATCCTGATGAATGATCAAGGTGAGATCGTACAAAAATATCGCAAGATCATGCCATGGGTGCCTATTGAGGGTTGGTATCCGGGTAATTGCACTTACGTGTCCGAAGGTCCTAAGGGTTTAAAAATTAGTCTCATCATTTGTGATGATGGTAATTACCCTGAAATATGGCGCGACTGTGCAATGAAAGGCGCAGAGCTCATCGTTCGCTGCCAAGGCTATATGTATCCCGCCAAAGATCAGCAAGTATTAATGGCTAAAGCCATGGCATGGGCTAATAACAGCTATGTCGCTGTTGCCAATGCATCAGGATTTGATGGTGTGTATTCCTACTTTGGTCACTCGGCCATCATTGGATTTGATGGTCGCACCATGGGCGAATGCGGCGAAGAAGATAACGGCATCCAGTACGCACAATTGTCGACCAGCCTGATTCGTGATGCACGCAAAAATATGCAATCCGAAAATCATTTGTTCAAGCTACTGCACCGTGGCTACACTGGCAAAATAAATTCCGGCGAAGATGAACGCGGTGTTGCAGCCTGTCCGTATGATTTCTATACCAAGTGGGTAACTGATCCAGAAGGCACACGCGCTATGGTGGAGCAAATCACTCGACCCATGGTCGGCACAGAAGAATGTCCGATTCCTGGAATTCCCAACCCTGATACGGCTAAGCATAAATAATGCAAACTGCCGCAGTCATACAGTCACCCCTCAGTGATCGTGAACCCTACTATTTACCGGTTCACGATGAAATCATACAGTTCGAAGCCGCGTATGCGGCTCGTCTGCCCGTGATGATCAAAGGACCAACGGGCTGTGGCAAAACACGTTTTATTGAATACATGGCATGGCGTTTGGATCGCCAACTGATTACTGTCGCCTGCAATGAAGATACCAGTGCCAGCGATTTGATAGGTCGATTTTTGCTCAATGCAGAAGGTACGTATTGGCAGGATGGGCCTCTCACTCGCGCTGCTCGAACCGGGGCCATTTGCTATCTGGATGAAATCGTTGAAGCGCGACAGGATACGGTGGTTGCCATTCATCCGCTAACGGATACACGGCGATCACTTCCTTTAGATCGTCGTAATGAAGTTGTCCATGCACATACTGATTTCCAACTGGTTATTTCGTATAACCCGGGGTATCAGCGTTTGTTAAAAGATCTCAAGCCATCGACGAAACAACGTTTTGTGGCGATTGATTTTCAGTACCCGCTACCAGCCATCGAATCAGAGATCATCGTTCATGAAAGTGGCGTTTCTGTCGAGATGAGTCATACGCTTGTGGCGATAGGAACGCGCATGCGCCAATTAAAAGGTCATGGGCTAGATGAAGGCGCCTCAACCCGCATGCTGGTGTATGCGGGCGCCCTGATAGCTGGTGGCATCGCACCCGACGCTGCCTGTCGCATGGCCTTAGTTCAACCTATCAGTGATGATGCTGACATGCTGGATGCACTTTCTGGAATAGTACAGAGCTGCTTGAAATGACAACTAGCCGCAGTACAGAGCTACCGCGCACTGGATACGATAGCACTGCCGGACATCTACGCCCGTATTTACGCGGATTGTGGAATCAGGATTTTTCACTCTGGCCTATTGCTAGTGACAGCCCGCTGCAACGACCTTACATTTCCGAACTAGGCATACACCTTCCCCGTCATTACGCTTCGCATCAAGGAACCGGATTACGTGATTTATATCGCGCTGCTGCAGCGCACGCTGCAGCCCATTGTGTTTTTTCTACACAGCCCTTTGAACGTAAAAAATTAAAACCCGTACAAATAGCCATTATTTCTTTGCTTGAAGATGCACGCATAGAACAACTTGCCATTCAAGAGATGCCGGGGCTACGACGATTATGGCGAAATTTTTTTACTGTTCAAACTACTGAAGAAACACATCTCACTGCTAATGCATTACTGCTACGACTGTCATTAGCATTACTTGATACGACGGTAGAAGATACCAACCCCTGGATCATTAAAGCGCGCCAGTTGCATCACCAAGCACAGCAGCAGCGGTATGATCCTCAGGCATTACGAGAAATCGGTTCGTTGTTAGGTAACGATATAGGTCAGATGCGCATACGCTTTGATGCTAAGTCGTATGTGATTGAACCCGTCTATAGGGATGACAATCTTTTTCTTTGGGATAGTGACGCACCACCTGAAGAAACACGCACCGAACTGAGTGCGCAAGCTCAACCTAGCGATCAAGATGACTCTGTACCACGCATGGATGACAACGCTGCGCAGGAATTACGTGTACGCGTACTGCCTATTGCAAAGACTGCAGAAGAAACACCGTCTAGCTCGCACTCGACTGTGGCGCGCTATGACGAATGGGATGACCGAATTGGTCACTACCGCAAACAATGGTGCACCATTATTGAAGAAGCTCCACAGCAAGCCGATGCGTCACACTTAAAATCTCTGTTGCATGCTCAAGTAAAACAATCAACTCGCTTAGCGCAACTACTGCAAGCACGTAAGCAAGGACAGCGGCAGCGACCTTTACGACATAGCGAAGGTGATGATCTTGAACTCGACGCCATGGTGCGAGCGCAAATTGCATTGCGCGCTGGCCACGATCCTGACGCAGCGATGTTCCAGCGCGCACATAAACAAAAACCTGATCTGTCTGTATTACTGCTGATAGATTTATCGATATCTACTGCGCGCCCTACCGCCGATGGCACCAGTATGCTTGATTTAATGAGGCGAGCGAGTCTGCTGCTAGGCAGTGCAATTGAACTCGGTCGTGATCAATGGGCTGTACATGGATTTCGTTCGAATGGCCGTCATCAGGTGCACTACCTGCGCCTAAAAGAATTTAATCAAAAACTTGACGATCAGGTTTTGCAAGGCATGGCCGCATTAGAAGGTGAATGGTCAACTCGCATGGGAGCCGCCATACGTCATGCCAGTAAATTACTGCGGCAAGCAAAAACTCAGCAACGACTGATACTGCTACTTACCGACGGCGAACCGCACGACATAGACATGCCCTGGCCCACAGTACTAACCAAAGATGCTGCTCGCGCTGTTGCGCAATCGGCGGCTGAAGGAACGCCCGTATTTTGTGTATCGGTTGATCCATCGGGCGATGATTATCTAAAAGATATTTTTGGTCTCTATCGCTATCGAGTGATCGACAAGCTCGAACAATTACCTATCAAATTACCTGAACTGTATTTGCAGCTCAGTGCTTAACACTTCACTATCATTTCAGATTCGCTTTCAAACTGCACCAAATAATGGCAAAGAATGATGAGCGCGCACCATCTTGGCTATCGTTGTCGCCTTACTGATGAGCTAGCTCGGTGAAAATGTCGAGTCCCGATAGATTTTGATGGCATGCAAGCTGCTTTGCTTTATCGGATGAGAACTTTGTTTGCTGATTCTGATAACACAAATGCGATCGTATCCTCTGCTGAACGCGAGCATTTGCTCGCAACGCTGGCTTTAGGATTTCGACGAGATGGTGATTGCACGCGGTTGATACATCGATTGCACAGTGGTCCGTTACGTGTACAAAAGCCGCTCTATCCCGAAGGTGAAGCTACCTGTCATGTGGTGATCGTGCATCCGCCAGGAGGCGTTGTTGGTGGTGATGAATTACGAGTGCACGCATCATTGGAAACCGGTGCACGGGCTTTGCTAGCAACGCCCGGTGCGGCGAAGTGGTATCGGGCGAATGGTCATGTCTCCAAGCAGCAGTTGAATCTTGAAGTAGAACCACAGGCTGTGTTGGAATGGCTGCCTCAAGAAACCATTTTTTTTAATGGCGCTGATGTCGTTTTGAACAGCGACATAGCACTACAAGGCGATGCGCAGTACATAGGCTGCGAAATTTTGTGTTTTGGTCGCACCGCCCATGGAGAACGTTTTACTAAGGGTAGGCTGCGTCAGCGTCTGAAAATTACACGCGATGGCAAACCGCTTTGGTTTGAGCAAGGCGATCTTAGCGCTGATAGTCCGATGATGACGAGTCCTTTGGGACTACGAGGCTATACAGTGTGCGCCACGCTGATTGCAGCAGGTGTACCACCGACAGCAAGCTGTTTAGATGAAGTACGGGCTCGTTGCGAACCGATCGCAGTTGATGGTCAGTTCGGCGCGAGCCAGTTGAAGTCTGTCATAGTCACGCGCTTTCTTTGTAACAGTAGTGAAGTAGCGCGTGAATTAATGCTCACCGCGTGGTCTGTGCTGCGACCTGCCCTGTTGGGGCAAGTGGCACACGTGCCACGTATATGGACTACCTGAACTATCCATCATAAATAACGAGGGAGACGATGGAACTCACACCAAGAGAAAAAGATAAATTGCTGATTTTCACAGCGGCGCTACTCGCTGAGCGTCGGCGTGCGCGTGGACTAAAGCTTAACTATCCCGAATCCATAGCCTTGATTACTGCAGCCATTATGGAAGGTGCGCGTGATGGCCGCAGCGTTGCTGAACTAATGAGCGAAGGTACAAAAATTTTGACGCGTAATGATGTGATGGAAGGTATCGCAGAAATGATTCCTGATATCCAAGTCGAGGCAACCTTCCCTGACGGGACCAAACTCGTCACTGTTCACAACCCTATTCCCTGATTAAGTACCAGGAGTACATGATGATCCCAGGTGAGATGTTCATAGAAGATGGCGACATTGAATTGAATGTTGGTCGTGCAACGGCCAGCGTACAAGTCGCTAATACGGGTGACCGGCCCATACAGATCGGTTCCCATTTTCATTTTTACGAAACTAACCCGGCACTCACGTTTGATCGTGCAGTGTCCTACGGCATGCGACTCAACATTACGGCTGGTACCGCTGTTCGCTTTGAACCCGGACAGCAGCGCACCGTGGAATTAGTTGCATTAGCCGGTTCACGCAAAGTCTATGGCTTCAATGGCAAAGTCATGGGTGCACTAAAAGAGAAAAAAACATGAGTAAGATCTCTCGCAAAGCGTATGCAGAAATGTTCGGCCCCACGACGGGGGATCGCATACGTTTGGCAGATACCGAACTGTTCATAGAAATTGAAAAAGACCACACCACCTACGGTGAAGAAGTGAAATTCGGTGGTGGCAAAGTCATACGCGACGGTATGGGTCAATCGCAACGTGCTCACAAAGATGTGATGGATACCGTGATCACCAATGCGGTCATCATGGATCATTGGGGCATCGTCAAAGCAGATATCGGCCTTAAAGCCGGACGTATTGCCGCGATAGGTAAAGCCGGCAATCCGGATATTCAATCAGACGTCACTATGGCCATAGGCGGCGCTACCGAAATCATTGCGGGCGAAGGCATGATCGTAACCGCAGGTGGCATCGATACACATATCCATTTCATCTGCCCACAACAAATAGAAGAAGCCCTGATGTCAGGCGTGACCACGATGATAGGTGGTGGTACAGGCCCTGCTGTCGGTACTGCAGCAACGACTTGCACACCTGGCCCTTGGCATATTCAATCCATGCTGGCAGCTGCAGATGCTTTTCCTATGAATCTGGGATTTTTAGGTAAAGGTAATGTGAGTTTGCCCAAACCGCTAGAAGAACAAGTAGAGGCCGGTGCTATCGGTTTGAAATTGCATGAAGACTGGGGCACGACGCCAGCGGCGATAGATAACTGTTTATCCGTAGCCGATCGTATGGATGTACAAGTCGCTATACACACGGATACATTAAATGAAGCGGGCTTTCTTGAGCACACACTCGCTGCGTTCAAAGATAGAACGATACATACCTTTCACACCGAAGGCGCAGGCGGTGGCCACGCACCTGACATTATTGCCGCTGTAGGTCAGGGTAACGTTTTACCTTCATCAACCAATCCTACGCGTCCGTATACCGTTAATACATTAGACGAACACTTGGATATGCTGATGGTCTGCCATCATCTGGATCCTTCTATCGCCGAAGACATTGCGTTTGCTGAATCACGCATACGGCGCGAGACCATTGCAGCCGAAGATATTTTGCATGATCTGGGTGCCATTTCTATGATGTCGTCAGACTCGCAGGCAATGGGGCGCGTAGGCGAAGTCATCATGCGTACCTGGCAAACTGCGCACAAAATGAAAACACAACGCGGTGCGCTGAAAGAAGATAGCTCGCGTAATGATAATTTTCGCGCTAAACGCTATATCGCCAAATACACCATCAATCCGGCAATTACGCATGGCGTATCGCATTTGGTAGGCTCGATTGAAACTGGCAAGCTCGCTGATCTTGTGCTTTGGAAGCCTGCTTTTTTTGGTGTGAAGCCCTCGATGATTTTAAAAAGCGGAATGATTGCCGCTGCCCCTATGGGCGACCCCAACGCATCCATACCCACACCACAACCGGTACATTACCGTTTGATGTTTGGCGCCTACGGCGGTGCGCTACGCACATCGATTACCTTTGTTTCCCAAGCGGCATACGATGCGGGCGTTGGCCACACATTAAAACTTAATAAATCGATAGAAGCTGTAAAAAATATGCGGCATCTGCGCAAGAAAGACATGATTCATAACGACTACACACCTGTCATGGAAGTCGACTCTGAAACTTATGAAGTGCGTGCCAATGGTGAATTACTGGTCTGCCAACCAGCAAAAATATTACCAATGGCGCAGCGGTATTTTCTCTTTTGATGCACTACTAACTAAAACTCCATGCTCACTCTTAACACCAAAGTTGCTCACGCTGATGCTATTGCAGGTGAATTAGTACTGCCTTATGAGTTGCGCGAAAAAAGTCGGCTGCGGGCCACTTTGCAATCGGGCGAAGAGGTTGCGGTATTTACGGTACGTGGCACAGTACTGCGACACAATGAGTTGATCAAAGGTGATGATGGTCGTGTAATTCGTATCGTTGCTGCAGCAGAAGCCACCTATAAAGTGGAATGTTCATCCCCACATGCATTATTGCGCTGTGCTTTTCATTTGGGGAATCGCCATACGCAAGCGCACGTCGGTGATGGATTTTTGCGCATACGACGTGACCCTGTACTCAAAGATATGCTGGCAGGATTAGGCGCGAACGTAACAGAAGAATTAGCACCCTTCGAACCCGAATCAGGTGCTTACGGTGGTGGCCATCATCATGATGATGGTCATTCGCATTTACTTGCGCCCATACCGTTACGCCAAAAAATACATCGTCCGGGTGATCCGGCATGAGCACAAGCGCAACAGCGCTGGTACGGCTGCTTCAACTGTGCAGCCCTGCACTACCCGTGGGTGCTTACAGCTATTCGCAGGGGTTAGAGTCTGCGATGGCGCAAGGATTAGTGCATGACGAGACGAGCGCTCGCCACTGGATTATCACTATGCTTGACGATATCGTGGCTCGCTTTGAAGCACCGATGTGTTGGCGCTTGATGCAGGCGTTTTCTGCTTGTGATGCGGTCATCATCCATGAATTGAACGCTATTTTTTTGGCTGCG
>JAULVH010000157.1:0-2340 GCA_032111105.1 Burkholderiaceae bacterium
CGGTCCGGGCGCAGCTTCTTCTGCCCTCACGATCCCAGAAGGCTTGACAGCAGTAACCCGTTTCACGGCTAACGAGCCTGTGACTTGGTCGATTGACAGTGGGGCAGACGCCGCAAAGTTCAGAATTGATGCTGCAACTGGAACAATCGTTTTCTTAGCAGCGCCGGATTTTGAGAACCCGACGGATAGTGATCGGAACAACACCTATGTTGTTCGGATCAAGGCAGTTGATGCCGCTGGCAACGTCAGCTTTCAGACATTGACTGTAACGATCGCTAACGTTGACGAAATCGCACGCAAGTTGGGTCAGATTGGTGACAAGCTGCGCGGTAGCCTTCGGAATTACGCCGCACATGGCCTTAGTGACATGTTGGCGTTCAATGAGTCTTTGATGGCGAGCAATGATGACTTCTGTGTAGACCCCAAGACGCAAAAGGCCCTGTCAGGATCTGCGCGCGCTAATGAAAACGGTGGAACTCTGGATGTTAAGTACGCCCAGCGGCTCTCGGAATGTAGCCGCCCTCACCAGTTGTTTGCGGATGCTGGCTTTAGTTCATCGCGCATGGACGGTAACTGGAACTCGCGGATTTTTGGTGCGTTGCGCTTAGAAACGAAATTCAATGATGAGGTCACTCTTGGCCTTGCAGCTTTGGTTTCCCGTTCAAGCGATGAGTTGACTGGTTTTGACAGCAGCTCAATTTCAGACACGAGCTTTCAGGTAAATGCCTATGGACGTTACAGAATTAGCGACACTCTGCGTACGGCTGCATTTATCGGTTTTGGTCATACACTGTATGATTTTGCTTTAACCGAAAGCGATGGTTTTGACCTCAACGGTTCTATGACTGGTAAGCGTGAGACCTATGGTTGGATGCTCAGTGGAGATTTCAATCTGGGTGAAACAGTTGTCACGACAGATGCGATTATTTCGCACGCACGTGAGAAGATTGGGACGGCTATTTTGGCTGCGCGCTATCTTGGCGAGAACCGCTCTGGCATCGCGTTTGCAGTAGGCACAGTGGATGTTACGCGGATCAGCGTTCCTGTCACTGCCCCTATCAGCCTCAGCGGTTCACCGGATTATGGTTCTTGGACACGCTTGCTGCTTAGCCCAGGTTTGTTGTGCGAAGATAATGATGTGCAGAGTTCGGGCTTGCGTTGCGGCTATCAGTTAGGCGCGAAGCTCGAGTCTAATGATGGTACTCGTGGACGGTTTTACGCTGACTATAACTGGGAGAGCGTAGCTGGAATGCGCCGCTCACTGATTGGCATCGGATATGCGTATCGTGTTGGTGAAAAGAGCAATCTTGAGCTTGCCGTTGAAGCAAATCGAGGTCTCAACGCAATGACGGGGCAAGATAACCGCGCCCTGCTGTCCATCAGGTTGGCGCGCTAAACTTGAATGCATCTGGCCTGTCGATGACATCTGCCGCCATCGGCAGGCCGCAATTTCTATCTCCCATAATAGACACATTGTTCGACGATTACTTTTACTGTCAAATTATTGAGATTATTCAATCCGACTGCTTATTTGACGTAATTCGTCAAACCCAAGGATTTTTTCTCTACTGGATTAAGAATTAGGCGGCGATCGCTCTTGGCGCTGAGCCAATTCCAATGTAAAATCAAAAAGCATGCAGCGAAGGTAGCTGACCTCGAAGCAGGTTTGATTCGAGGAAAGACAAATGTTGACATTTTGTTACTATAACGACACCTGCACAAATGGTTCGCCGAGGAAATGAGGTTCGGATTGCCCTGTCGCCTGATGGCGAATCCGCCAGTGAAAAAAATGCTGATGCTGCCCTCGTTCGCCTCGTGGTTCAGGGTTTTGCAGCAAGAGAGCATCTCCTGACCGGCGAAGACATTCCAGCAGTATCACGTTATGAAAAGCGGCATTTGCATCGGCTTGCAAGGATGTCTTGGCTAGCACCGGACATCATAACCGCCATTCTCGATGGTCGGCAGCCTGTGCAATTGACCGCCCGGCACCTCATGCGCTGTGCAGATATCCCTCTGGAATGGCAGCAGCAGCGGCACTTCCTCGGGTTCAGTTAGCGCCTCCCTAAAACAAAAGTGGTGCCACGAAATAGGGCCCCGGAGAACTCCGGGGCTTTTTTGTGAGATAGAGCGCCTGCAAGGTGTCTCTTGTAGCGGATTTGCAAAATTAATGATCACAAGTAACGGAAGTTACGCGATAATTTCTGCTCTAAGCCAGCAGTCTGAAATCGCTGAAGATATTGGGGACTTCCTGGTGCTGCTGGGGAGGATTGAACTCCCGACCTCGTCATTACCAATGACGCGCTCTACCACTGAGCTACAGCAGCAAACACCGAAGGTGCG
>JAULVH010000158.1:0-4997 GCA_032111105.1 Burkholderiaceae bacterium
TCAAAATCATCATCATGGGTATCGTCGAAGGTCTGACGGAATTTTTACCTATCTCCTCAACAGGACATCTTATTGTTGCAGGTAGTTTGCTCAACTTTACGGGCGAAAAAGTGAAGGTGTTTGAGATAGTGATACAGGCAGGCGCCATGCTGGCTGTTTGTTGGGAATACCGCCGCCGCATATGGCAGGTTATTCGCAATTTTTCATCCGATGTGGCAGCGCGACGCTTTGTGGCGAATCTTTTAGTCGCATTTCTTCCAGCAGTTATTTTGGGTTTAATGTTTGGAAAGCTGATTAAAGCGCACTTGTTTGCTCCGGTACCGGTGGCATTGGCGTTTATAGTGGGCGCATTCATTATTCTGATAGTAGAAAGACGCAATCGTCTTAACGCAGACAGCTTACGTATTCACTCAGTCGATGAGATGACGATGTTAGATGCATTCAAAGTGGGCTGCGCGCAATGCTTTGCATTGATACCCGGTACGAGTCGTTCCGGTGCCAGCATTATTGGTGCGATGGCGTTTGGCTTGTCGCGCCAAGCAGCGACCGAGTTTTCATTTTTTCTGGCCATACCCACATTGTTTGGCGCAACGATATATTCACTCTATAAAGAGCGTGCTTTGCTGTCATTAGCTGATTTGCCTATGTTTGGTGTGGGCGCGTTGGCTGCGTTTATTTCAGCCTTCTTTTGCGTACGTTGGTTACTGCGTTACATTAGCTCGCACGACTTCACGATTTTTGTTTGGTACCGAATCGTGTTTGGAGCAGTGATTTTAATTACTTCGGCAACAGGATGGGTAGTGTGGGCGGAGTAAACTATTCGGCTTAATTTTTTAAGCTATGCGTGTAAAAACCACGTCCCACACGCCGTGTCCTAATTTCAATCCACGATTTTCAAACTTAGTGGTGGGGCGGTAATCTGGGCGAGCTGCGTAGGATGCCGCTGAATTTTTCAGTGCAGGTTCAGCGCTTAAAACCTCCAGCATTTGTTCGGCATATTCTTGCCAGTCTGTGGCGCAGTGTAAATAGCCACCCACCATCAATCGCGATGTCAGCAGCTCTACAAACGGGCCTTGTATCAATCGGCGTTTGTTGTGACGCGCCTTATGCCAGGGGTCAGGAAAAAACACATGTATACCCGCCAGAGAGTCAGGCGCGATCATGTCGCGCACAACTTCAACGGCATCATGTTGTATCAATCGCAAATTCGACAGCGATTTTTCACCGATCAATTTCAATAAACTGCCTATGCCCGGCGTGTGTACTTCCACGCCCAAAAAATTTTTATCTGTCAGCAAAGCTGCGATGGTAGCTGTGGTCTCGCCCATGCCCGTACCAATTTCAAGTATGGTGGGTGCAGGCTGCTGAAATACAGCATCACACTGTAGAGGTGTTTTTTGAAAAGGCAGGCAGTAGACAGGCCCCAGCGTCTCTATGGCACGCGCCTGCGCTGTAGATAAACGACCGGCACGAGTTACGAAACTGCGTATGCGCCGCTCGCTAGGGTCATACAGCATGTGCCTATCAGTTTCGGAAGGAAGGTTCTCGGACATGAATACGTAAACGAAAAATAATGCTAAGAAAATAAAGAAAGCAGAGTATCACTTGATACATGTGGTCCTGCGTCGCACAGAGACGCTGGCTTGCCATAAAACCCACAATAAATCAGCATTTCACTAAGCATAGTGGGGCTGCATGAAATGAGGCTTACTGAGTGTATGCGACTACTTGTCTTCCCAATCGCCACAGGCCATCTTCCACAAAGGAAGCGTGAATTCATCAAACTGATCGATTAACCAATCACCAGGAAGCGTTACTTCTTTTAGTAATTCACCCGTAGCCATAGGACCTGTATGCCAGGTGTGGGACACTTGGTGCATAGCGTGCGATGGGCAATCAAATTCTGTACGAATTTTTTGCGATGTGTAGGGTTTCTTATTCACTTCTCGCAAAGAAGGAGCTTTGTGTTCGAAGATACGCCACATTTCTACCAGCCCGAGATTGCGCTCTATGCTATCGACATCCACATATTGCGTAACTCCTGTTTTTGGAGATTGAGTAATGATGACCCAGTTTTCAGCATGGGTAAGTGTCGTTAGTAAAAGCAAGACAGCCATTAAACCGATTTTTTTCACTTCATTCCCTTTATTTTTGTAATCCAGCTGAGGGTTGTATCAGTAGAACTAAACACCACAGCGCAAAACCCATTAACACCAACACCAGCTGACCGATGGCTAAGTACAGCACAGAGTCACTCAACATGGGGGCAAGCAATCCTGCCACAACGGCTGACAGCATGGTCATGGTGAATGACTGGCACGATGCCACTGTGCCGCGAATCGCTGGAAATAAATCAAGTATCAGCAGCGTTAAACCGGGTGCTGCCATAGACATACCGATTGTATACAAAAACAGCGGTGCAACTGTCCAGGGCACGGCGGGTGGAAAAAATGTATGGTAGCCGACATTGGACAGGCAAGCTGCCATCAAAAAAACAAAGCCAATTAAAATTTGTCGTTGCGTTGAAATGCGACCGGCCAGGCGATTGGCAGCTAACGCACCCAGAAAAATACCGACAACAGAGGGCACAAACAACCAGCTAAATTCGGTGGGTCCTAAGCCGAGATGGCGCGTGATAATGACCGGTGCTGAAGCCACATACAAAAATAAACCGGAAAAATTACATGCAATCGCCGCTGCTTTCAATTGAAACATGCGCGAACTGAAAATTGTTCGGTAATTTTTCCAAAGCGATTCTGGATGAAAGCGTTGGCGTTGATTTGCAGGTAGTGTTTCAGGTAGCGTGCGCCAGCACCACCACAGCATGCCTATGGTGAAGGCAAACAGCAGTAAAAAAAGTGTGCGCCACACCGAAACAGCCACTACCCAACCACCGACTATCGGTGCAATCGCTGGCGAAACAGAAAAAATCATCGTCACCAGCGACAACATCTTTGCAGCTTCTGAGCCGCTATATAAATCACGAATAATCGCGCGACCTATAACAACACCCGCACCCGCCGACACACCCTGCAACATTCGGAAGATCCAAAAATACTCAATGCTGTGAACCGCTGCACAACCGATAGAAGCAATCGCGTACACCGCCAGCGACATAAGAATAATGCTGCGCCGACCAAACGCATCCGATAGCGCACCGTGCCACAGAATCATGACCGCAAAGGCCGCCATATACGCCGTGAGTGTTTGCTGTACTTGCAGCGCACTGGCTGACAGACTGTGTTCTATTGATGGAAAAGCAGGTAAATATGCGTCAACAGAAAAAGGCCCCAGCATAGCCAAGGCCGCCAGCAGCAGTGCTAACTTACCCGAGGGCGTGGCGCTAGTAATCTGGACGCCACCTGCATCATTCGACATCAGGCAGCATCCAGTGAGTTGGCCGCATTAAATGCCGCCTATGCAAAGATATTTAAGTTCCAGATATTCATCGATGCCGTACTTGGAACCTTCACGACCCAAGCCCGATTGTTTGACGCCACCAAAGGGCCCGACTTCATTTGAAATAAGCCCTGTGTTGATACCCACCATGCCGTATTCCAATTGCTCGGCCACGCGCCACATGCGGCTAGCATCGCGTGAATAAAAATAACTCGCTAAACCGTAATCGGTATCGTTGGCGGCGGCTATCACTTCTTTTTCATCATGAAAGCGCACGATGGCAGCGACTGGGCCAAAGGTTTCTTCCTGCATGATTTTCATGTCGGGCGTTATATTCGACAGCACAGTGGGTTGGTAAAACAATCCACCGAGTGCATGCGCAGCACCGCCTGCTTCCAACTTAGCGCCTTTGCTGAGCGCATCCGTTACGTGTTCGGTCACTTTAGCCACAGCCTGTTCATCAATCATAGGACCTTGTTGAACACCTTCGGTGAAACCATTACCGACAGCTATTTTTGCAGCTGCAGTAGCGAGTTTTTTTACGAATTCGTCGTATACCTTGTCGTGCACGTAAAAGCGATTAGTACAGACACAGGTTTGTCCTGCATTGCGGTATTTGGAAATTAGTGCGCCTTCAATCGCCGCATCTATATCGGCATCTTCAAAAACGATGAAGGGTGCATGGCCGCCTAATTCCAGCGCTAATTTTTTGATGGTCGGTGCACTCTGCGCCATTAATATGCGACCCACAGGTGTGGACCCTGTAAATGAAATATGTCGAACGACTGTACTGGAACACAGCACCTTGCCAATCGCAATCGAATTATCACTATCGGCTGTTAAGACGTTAATTACGCCTGCTGGCAAACCAGCACGATGAGCTAATTCAGCCAATGCGAGTGCGGAAAGAGGTGTTTGTTCTGCGGGTTTAATCACGATAGTGCAGCCAGCCGCCAGTGCGGGTGCGATTTTTCGGGTGATCATCGCAATCGGAAAATTCCATGGCGTAATCGCAGCACACACACCGATGGGTTGTTTGAGTGTGACCAGCCGGCGATCCACCGCAGGGCTGGCGAGTACATCACCATTCACGCGCTTGGCTTCTTCCGCAAACCATTCGATAAAGCTCGCGCCATACATCACTTCACCTTTGGCTTCCGCCACAGGTTTACCCTGTTCAGCGGTCATCAGTCGCGCCAGATCATCTGCATTGGCGACGATCAGATCAAACCATTTGCGCATGATTTGCGAACGTTCCTTACCGGTTTTAGCAGCCCAGGCAGGGAATGCGGCTTGTGCCGCCGTAATGGCGAGCGCAGCTTCGTTTGCACCTTGATTGGGCACGCTGGCGAGGATATGGCCATCCGCTGGATTGGTTACATCAAAACGCGTCGCTGCATCCACCCAGACTCCATTGATATAGGCCTGCTTACGTAGGAGGGCGGTGTCGGTGAGTTTGAGTGGGCCGTTTACAACATCCAGCATGGAATTCTCCTGAAGAAAGCAAAACCGAAAGGATACCCCATCGCTTAAATTCGATCACAGTGTTCGATCTTTGGAACTAAGTAGTTAGGAGAGTTACGAATTTTCGTCCTTAT
>JAULVH010000159.1:0-2920 GCA_032111105.1 Burkholderiaceae bacterium
GGCTGAAAAAAAACAGCCAGCTGGTCAAGTTCAAGTGCAACACCAAGCTCTTGCTCAAGGTTCGCATGAGCAGTAGCTGACGCTTTCATTGCGGGGTCATAGAAGCAAAGGGAGTTTCTGCCATTCTTTTTTGCTTCATACATGGCCATATCGGCATGTTGAATCACATCGAGTACGAGATCATCATAGCCAAAAATATTAATGCCGATACTCGCGCCACAACTGTGTTGAATATCACCTAATTTGTAGGGGCGCCCAATCGATTTTAGGATTTTTGTACCAATCTTGTTGGCCTCATGCGTTGCTTTGGAAAGATCTTCACTCAAATCCTCCAGCAACACTACAAATTCATCACCGCCGACACGGGCGACGGTATCGCCTGCGCGGATGGTGTATTGCAGTCGGTGCCCGACTTCGATCAATAGCATATCGCCGACGGTGTGCCCTCTCGTATCATTCAAGGATTTGAATTTATTCAGATCAATGAAAAGTACAGCACCATGAGAATCTGGGCGCGGCGTGGTGCCCAGAATTTTCGACAAAGTCTCGTACAATTTTCTGCGGTTAGGAAGTTGGGTCAGCGGATCAAAGTACGCAAGATTGTGGATTTCTTCTTGCGAGCTCTTATTCGCCGTGATGTCATAGACGCACACGACATAATAAGATTGGGATTCATGTTTCATCGGAACGGCCGATATATTTACCCATGCAGTGAAGCTACTTCCATCTTTCCGGTTTTCTCGAATCTCACCTTCCCACTCACCATTACTGGCTAAGGACTGTTGTACTCTATTTTTCAGATCGATATTGCCTGGTAGAAGGACGGAGAAGTCAAATGCTTTTCTCCGTAACTCATTTGCTGGGTAGCCTGTTATTTTTGCAAAGGCTGAATTTGCCTCGATGATTAGGCCGTTGTGATCTGTAACGCAAATCCCCATCTTCGATTCGAATACGATCGAGGAGATTCGCTGCCGCTCGGCTAGTTGCCTCTGCTCGGTAAGATCAAAGATGATCGAGCTTTCGTCCGGTGATTGCTGCTCGCTTGAGGTAAAAGCGTTAAGGAAATGGAAAAATCGCTGCTGTCCTGTGTTGTCCGTCAGCCCAAAGATAGGTTCTTCCGAATCTTCGCTTAAGTGCGGTCGCTGGGAGTTTTTTAGCGTTTGCCAATTCGTATTAGCAATTGCGCTGTCAGGAGATTTTCGACCAAGGATAGATTCGCGCGAACACCCTATCCACTTGAGCGCTTGACTATTGATACGCAAGCATATGCCATTTTCTGAAATCTTATAGGCACCTAAACTGCTTAACTCAAATAAATCTTCAACCTGATGCTCGAGGTCGACAACTTCAGCCAATAGACGATTGTCCGAATTGCTTGAGTTGATCTCACTCACCAGGCTATTCCAGTGTATTTGTTTTATGTCGGATTGTTCAAAACAACGCGAGTTTTGAATTTCGTTTTATCCCTACAGTAGGGCGCTGCATCGATACGGTGGGACGTCAGTCAGTAGCCTGCGATCAGGCATTGAGTGATTTTGCAACTGCCGCTGCACGATTCGCCATTGCCGCTGCCTCAGCAGCCGCTTTCGTTGCCCGTTGTGTTGCCAGCGCCGCTTCGGCGGATGCTTGTGCAGCCGACTCCTCCGCTTGCATCGCGGCAGCAGTAGCTGCGGCTGCTGCTGCGGCCGAGGCGGATGCGGCAGCCTCGGCGGATGCAATAGCAGCGTGACTCGCCGATTCGGCAGCGGCCCGAGTGGCATCAATCACCATGGCGTTGGCTGACTTTAAGGCGGCTTCGGTGGCACTCTTACACGCTAAAGCTGCTTTTTCAGCCGCGGTCGCGGCACGTAGGGCAGCCTCTAGCGAAGAAAGTGTTAATTCGTTAATGGATGCGAGGCTATTGGTGTAGCGCTTATTAATCGCCATATAGCTATCTCGCAAAATCTCTATATCAGCTTGAAGCTGGGCAATTTTGGAGTTAATGACCTTCTCGGCGTCTTTGTCCATGCGACCGTTAAAAAATAGTTGGACTACGGGAAGCTAGCTGTACGGCTCGCTGAAATCGTCAATATCGTCTGGCTAATTCTGTCCAACCCCAAGCCCAGCGCTTAAGCCTCATTGATGTGCCTGCGCAGTCCAGACGTGTACTTGCGAATAACACTCAAACGCAGCCTAACATAGTTCCCTCGGCAACATATACGGGGCATCTTGTTTGCATTGAACGATATTTGATGCTGATAAATGCGGCCTTATAGGACTGATTTCAGTCTGAATAGGGTTATGAGCGTTGCAGACTTTGTTGAATTTCAATCATTGGCCAAGTTCTCATTCATCCTTTTGGCTGAGGGGCGTATAACTCAAGCTCGTTTCTTGACAGGAGGCTCCGATGTCCAATTCCACATTCTCTAATGTTCGCAATGAGTTAAAGCCATTAATGCAGGACGCACAAGCCTTGCTTGACGAGGCCGCTGATATGGGTGACGCAAAAGCAGCTGAACTGCGCACCAAAGCGATGAAAACTCTTGACCAGGCGATTACTCGGGCCAATGAATTACAGGAATCAGCGATTCGTAAAGGTCGCAAGATCGCACAAGATACCGATGCCTATGTTCATGAAAAACCTTGGCGAGTGATTGGCGTCGCGGGCACGGTTGGCTTACTCATTGGCATGCTCATTGTTCGGCGCTGAGTAATCAGTTTTTCCTCCCAAATCTTCAGGCAAGGCACTTAATTAGTTCCGTTATGAAACAATCGATGCTCAGTAACGCTTTGCGGTTCTGATAAAGCGCAAACCTGCTCTAGATTCCTTTGTTTTTTCTGTGCTGTCTAATCTTCATGACTCGGTATTTGCTTTCTAATGGATGGCTGAAAAATCCAGCAGATAGGCCTGCCCTAAGTGCGTACACCGCTACAACCCGAT
>JAULVH010000160.1:0-2001 GCA_032111105.1 Burkholderiaceae bacterium
TAGCTGCCGTAAAAGCGGGCCAAATCGACCCTGCCCGGCATGATCTCTATAAGCAGTTGTTGCACGAAGCATCACAGAAACTGCATTAACTCGCCCGGTAGGGCTGCCCAGAAACGATCAAAGCCCCTATAATCCAAAGAGTTAAAACGATACGGTGGCTTCCAGCCGGAGCTGCCGTTTTTCATTTATGGCAATAAAACATTACCTGCAATTTGCTGATTTCTCGCTCGATGAGTATGAGTATCTGATCGAACGCACGAAAATCATCAAACGCAAATTCAAGAACTACGAGCCCTACCATCCATTATTGGATCGTACGCTGGTGATGGTGTTCGAAAAAAATTCTACGCGTACCCGTTTGTCTTTTGAAGCTGGCATGCACCAGCTCGGAGGCGCCGCTATTTACCTCAATACTCGCGACAGCCAGCTAGGGCGAGGCGAACCAGTCGAAGATGCGGCACAGGTTATGTCCCGCATGTGCGACATCATTATGATTCGCACCTTTGGCCAGGAAATCATCAATCGCTTCTCCAGTAATTCACGAGTACCGGTAATTAATGGACTCACCAACGAATATCATCCTTGCCAGGTATTTGCTGATGTTTTTACCTATATCGAGCATCGCGGCTCGATTACAGGCAAGACAGTCGCATGGGTAGGTGATGCAAACAATATGCTGTATTCCTGGCTGCAAGCAGCCGAAGTATTTGGCTTTCATCTCAATGTATCCACGCCTGAGGGTTATGACATTAATCCTGCGTTAGTCTCTCCCGACAATCAGCGCTACACCGTATTAAAAAATCCTGCGGATGCCTGTGAGGGTGCTGATTTGGTTACTACAGACGTGTGGACCAGCATGGGATATGAACAAGAAAATGCCGCACGATTGAATGCCTTTGATGGCTGGATAGTCGACAGCGCCAAAATGAGGCGCGCTAATAAAGATGCCTTGTTTATGCACTGCTTACCCGCACACCGTGGCGAAGAAGTCTCTGCTGAGGTAATCGACGGGCCGCAATCGGTGGTGTGGGATGAAGCAGAAAATCGTTTGCACGTGCAAAAAGCTTTGCTGGAATATTTAGTACTAGGCAGAGTCTGACCACTCTGCAGCAGTTTGCTTACTACCGCGTTGTACAGCCTCGTTAGCGCACCATAAGCCTCGAAAATAATTACCTAATTCGTTTGAACATCAAGGAAAGTTAGAAAATGAGCGACATCAATAAAGTTGTTTTAGCTTACTCTGGTGGATTAGACACGTCAGTTATTTTGAAGTGGCTACAAGAAACCTATCAATGCGAAATTGTGACCTTTACCGCTGATCTGGGCCAGGGTGAAGAGTTGGAACCCGCACGCGCAAAAGCACTGAAATTCGGCATCAAGCCAGAAAATATTTATATTGATGATGTGCGTGAAGAATTCGTGCGTGATTTTGTATTCCCTATGTTCCGTGCCAATACAGTGTACGAAGGCGAATACTTGCTAGGCACATCGATAGCGCGCCCACTGATAGCAAAACGATTAATTGATATCGCGCGCGAAACAGGTGCCGATGCAATTTCTCATGGCGCTACTGGCAAGGGTAATGATCAGGTACGTTTTGAGTTGGGTGCGTATGCACTGATGCCCAATGTAAAAATCATTGCGCCATGGCGCGAATGGGATTTGCTCTCGCGTGAAAAATTACTGAAGTACGCCGAAGATGCTGGTATCGATATCGATATGAAACATAAAAAAGGTGGCGCACCCTACTCTATGGATGCCAACCTGTTGCATATCAGTTTTGAAGGACGTCATCTCGAAAATCCGGGCGCAGAAGCAGAAGAAGCCATGTGGCGTTGGACCGTTAGCCCCGAAGCAGCACCGGACGCAGCAGAATATCTGGATGTTGAATTTGAACATGGCGATATAGTAGGCTTAAACGGCAAACAGCTCTCGCCTGCGGCCGTACTCACCGAACTGAATCGACTCGGTGGAAAACATGGCATTGGACGCCTGGACTTG
>JAULVH010000161.1:0-7376 GCA_032111105.1 Burkholderiaceae bacterium
ACCAAAATTCACCGTCATTATCGGCGGCAGTTTTGGTGCGGGTAATTACGGCATGTGCGGGCGGGCTTATTCGCCACGTATGTTGTGGATGTGGCCAAACGCACGTATCTCAGTCATGGGTGGTGAGCAGGCAGCGAGTGTATTGGCCACCGTCAAACGCGATGGCATAGAAGCCAAAGGCGGCAGCTGGAGTGCGCAAGAAGAAGAGTCATTCAAGCAGCCCATACGCGCACAGTATGAAGAACAGGGCCATCCCTATTATGCAAGCGCACGCTTGTGGGACGATGGGGTGATAGATCCAGCCGATACACGCAGGGTGCTCGCACTGGGTTTATCGGCGGCCTTGAACGCGCCCATACCTGATACGCGTTTTGGCGTATTTAGGATGTAATTCATAGCCATGACTACACCGCTGTGAACACACCAACTCAACCCGTGTCTGATGACTGGGTGGCGCGCAGTTTAGCCAGCGTCTGGCATCCCTGTACGCAAATGCAGCATCACGAACAACTCCCTTTGGTGGCGCTGAGTCACGGTAAGGATGCGTGGTTGTTTGATCATCAGGGCCGACGTTTTTTTGATGGAGTGAGTTCGTGGTGGGTGAATTTATTTGGCCATGCGAATGCGCGTATTAATGCGGCCTTAAAAGATCAGCTAGATAAATTAGAGCATGCCATGCTGGCGGGCTTTACTCATGAGCCCGTGGTGCAATTATCTGAGCAGCTCTCAGCAAAAACTCAGCATCAGTTAGGCCATAGTTTTTATGCCTCCGATGGCGCATCGGCGGTTGAGATTGCACTGAAAATGAGTTTTCATTATTGGCGCAATACAGGAAATTCTCGTAAACAGGAATTTGTTTGTCTGGCGGGCAGCTATCACGGTGAAACCGTCGGTGCGCTCGGCGTGACGGATGTGTCACTGTTTACCGACGCCTATGGCGGTATGGTTAAGAGAGCGCATGTGGTGATGTCGCCGGATGCGCGTCAGGCTGAGTCTGGAGAATCAAGTGGCGATGTGGCTAAGCGTGCCATTCACGCCATGCGCACATTGCTTGAGCGTCGTGCCGATCAAATCGCCGCTGTCATCGTTGAGCCACTAGTGCAGTGCGCGGTGGGCATGGCTATGCACGATGCAGACTATATTCGTCAGCTGCGAGGTGTGTGTGATGAATTCAATGTGCATTTAATCGCTGATGAAATTGCCGTAGGTTGCGGTCGCACCGGTACTTTCTTTGCGTGTGAGCAGGCCGGGATTTGGCCAGATTTTATGTGCCTCTCTAAAGGTATTAGCGGTGGTTATCTGCCTTTATCTTTAGTGATGACGACTGAAAAAATTTATCAGGCTTTTTATCATGCAGAAACCGCGCGTGGATTTTTGCATTCACATTCATATACCGGTAATCCACTGGCATGCCGCGCGGCGTTGGCCACGTTAGCGATATTTGAAGATGATGAAGTTATAGAAAAAAATCGACAGCGAGCGCAGCAGATGGCGGATGCACTCGCATTGATAGCGAATCATCCTCGGGTACGTCACGTACGTCAGCAGGGAATGATTGCTGCATTTGATGTTGAGCCGTTAGTGAGTGAGGGATTCAGCCGACGATTTTTTATGCAGGCGCTGGACCAGGAATTATTGTTACGGCCTATAGGAAAAACCGTGTATTGGATGCCACCCTATATAGCCACTGCAGATGAGTTGGCCTGGTTGGGTAAAACGACCTTGCAGGTACTCGATAGTGTCGCGAATTAATCCTACAAGCAGCTCTTAAAAAAATGAATCATCAAAGCCGGAGCACCACGAATGTTTAAAAAACTACTGATTGCGAATCGCGGAGAAATCGCATGTCGGGTGGCGACAACCGCGCGTCGTCTGGGGATTAAAACAGTGGCGGTGTACTCAGATGCCGACGCCATGGCGCGTCATGTGGCCATGTGTGATGAATCGGTAGCGCTTGAGGGCGCTACTGCAGCGGATACCTATTTGAATAGCGATCGCATCATTGCTGCAGCTAAAGCAACGGGTGCGCAAGCGATACATCCGGGTTATGGATTTTTATCTGAGAACGAATTGTTTGCTCAGGCCTGCGCTAAAGAGAATATTGTTTTCATAGGGCCACCCGCATCGGCGATACGTGCCATGGGATCAAAATCGGCGGCTAAAACATTAATGGAAAAAGCCGGTGTGCCTTTGGTACCGGGATATCACGGTGAAAATCAAGACGCGACTTTTCTGCACCAACAGGCAGACCGTATCGGTTATCCGGTATTGTTGAAAGCTAGCGCGGGTGGTGGTGGTAAAGGTATGCGCATAGTTGAGCGCAGTGAAGATTTTACGGCGGCCTTGGCATCGTGCCAGCGTGAAGCAAAAGCGAGCTTTGGTGATGAACGTGTACTGATAGAAAAATATCTCACGCGTCCACGGCACATAGAAATCCAGGTATTCGCCGATACGCAAGGTAATTGCGTTTCTTTGTTTGAGCGCGATTGCTCAGTACAAAGACGTCATCAAAAAGTACTAGAAGAAGCACCGGCGCCAGGCATGTCTGTCGAACGACGTGAGGCCATGGGCAAAGCAGCGGTTGAGGCAGCACGTGCCGTGGGCTATGTAGGCGCAGGCACAGTGGAATTTATTGCTAACCAAGATGGCAGTTTCTATTTCATGGAAATGAACACGCGCCTGCAGGTAGAGCATCCGGTGACGGAGATGGTTACAGGTACAGATTTGGTGGAGTGGCAATGTCGTGTGGCGTATGGTGAGCGACTGCCTAAATTGCAGCATGAATTAGCACTACACGGTCATGCGATAGAAGCGCGTATTTATGCCGAGAATCCGGAAAAAGGTTTTTTACCTTCTATAGGTAAATTAATTCATCTGCGCACGCCTGCAGCGGCAGAATTCACACGTGATGCTACCGTGCGTATCGATGCGGGTGTGATTGAGGGTGATCAGATCACAGCACATTACGATCCCATGATTGCGAAATTGATTGTGTGGGGTGAAGACAGAGCGCAGGCCTTGGCGCGCATGACAGCTGCGCTGGCAGAATTTGAAGTGGTGGGCCCCGCAACCAATATTGCATTTTTGAGTCGCTTAATTGGCAGTGCGCCATTTTCAATCGCTGATCTTGATACGGGATTAATAGAGCGTCATCACGACGAATTATTTCCTGCTGCACCCACGCCATCGATGTCGGCCTTATGTCTGGCTGCGGTTATGCTGACCTTAGACGAACGCGCTGTTACTGCAGATCCGTGGTCGCAGCCCACAGGGTGGCGCATGAATAGTCACTTATCGCGCGAGCTGAGCTTTAGCGATGCTGCGGGCGAACATACACTGACTATGAATTACGAACACGATAGTTTGGTGTTTCGTTCAGCGCACGCTGAGTGTGTGGTGACTGACAGCCAGCGCCATGGAGCGCATCTAAGTATCAACATGAGCGGGAAAAAAATATCGGCGCATGTGGTTCGTATAGACGAACTATTCCATGTGTTTTATGAAGGACATCACTGGCAGTTGTTGTGGCGCGATCCGATTGCGCACGCAGGTGAACAGGAAAGTGAAGCGGGCCGGTTGACGGCGCCTATGCCGGGCAAGATAGTGAGCTTATTAGTCGCCGCCGGCATCGTAGTGGACAAGGGCACACCGTTATTGATTATGGAAGCCATGAAAATGGAACATACAATCAGCGCACCTTCTAAAGGAAGCGTCGCTGAGCTGCTGTATGCCGTGGGCGACCAGGTAGCTGAAGGCGCACAGCTGCTGACATTTATTCATCAGGAGAACACGTGAGCACATCAACATTTCCAAAGGCGGTAAAAATCGTCGAAGTCGGTCCCAGAGATGGCTTGCAAAATGAAAAGCAAACCATTTCTGCTGACATAAAAATCGAGTTGGTCAATCGTCTGACTGCTGCAGGATTTCCGAATATTGAAGCGGCATCCTTTGTGTCACCCAAGTGGGTGCCGCAGATGGCAACCTCTACTGATGTAATGAACGGTATCACTCGTAAGCCAGGCACAATCTATTCAGCGCTGGTACCCAACATGAAAGGCTTAGAAGCCGCCGTAGCCGCTGGTGTGGATGAGATAGTGATATTTGGTGCAGCGTCTGAAGCTTTTTCGCAAAAAAATATTAACTGTTCTATTGCTGAATCGATAGAACGTTTTCGCGAAGTAGCCAATGCAACTAAGCAGCATGGTCTGCGTTTGCGTGGCAGTGTTAGCTGCGCGCTGGGATGTCCCTATCAGGGTGAGGTGAGTGCTGAAGCCGCCAGTGACGTAGTGCGGCGTATGCGTGATTTGGGTTGCGATGAAATTGATATTGCTGACACCATAGGTGTAGCAACTGCTGGACAAGTCAGACGTGTGTTTGAACATGCTGCGCGTGAATTTTCATTAGATCAGCTCTCAGGTCATTTTCATGACACGTATGGGCAGGCGTTAGCGAATATTTATGCAGCGTTAGAAGTGGGCGTATCTATTTATCATTCGTCGGTTGCAGGTTTGGGCGGTTGTCCCTATGCCAAAGGTGCGACGGGTAATGTGGCCACGGAAGATGTGTTGTATCTGATGCAGGGTTTGGGTATAGAGACAGGCATTTCACTGGATGCTGTGGTTGATGCGGGTCAGTTTATTTCGGCGCATTTGGGCAGGCAGTCGTCGAGCCGTGCGGGTACCGCGATCGCTAGTAAACGTGCTGCATAAATAACGAGAGCACAAACATGAACAAACGAGCGTGCGCATGAGTCCCGAACTGCAACCGGGTGTGACCTTTGAATGGCAGACCGTAGTACCTGAGCGCGGGCTGGTGCCGCATCTGTTTGGTGAACACACAGACTTTGCTAATGATATGCCACACGTATTGGCTACGGGTTATATGGTGGGGTTGATGGAGCTGGCATGTACTCAGGGCATCATGCCGTATGTCGATTGGCCCAGAGAACAAAGCCTGGGTGTGCATGTGAGTTTTTCACATTTAGCAGCAACGCCTCCGGGTATGCAGCTCACCATACGCGGCGCAGTGATTGCCGTTGAGGGCAAGCGCATACGCTTTAAAGTAGAGGCGTGGGATGGTTTGGATAAAATCAGCGAAGGTGAGCATGAGCGCGCAGTTATTGTTGCAGAAAAATTTCATCTCAAGCTAGCCGAAAAAAAACTACGAGCCGGAGTATGAAACGATGAGTATGCAACAAAATTTGCAACATTTCGATCCGCTTAAACATACCGGGCCGCTTCCTTCGCCGTGCGTAGGCATATGCCACATGGATAGCGTGTCGGGTTTGTGTAAGGGATGTTTTAGAACCATGGATGAAATTATCGATTGGAGCGTTGCGTCGGAATCAAAAAAATTCACCATCTGGCAAGAGATTAAACGCCGCAGCACTCCAGCGTAACCAGCCTGATGGTTAAGGCGCAAAAATACATGCACACTCGTATTTTGCATGCCGACGTCATCCCATGATAGTTAGTCACCGGGCGTGCATCACATCCTATTTTGCGAGGTAAAGTCATGAAACTTCCTGAGGGTATGCATGTGCTTGAGAGAGGCTGGCTCTCATCGAACAATATCGTTTTTATCGACAAAGAAAGAACCGCCATAGTCGATACCGGTTACAAAAGCCACGAAGAGCAAACACTACAACTCGTGCAAAGCTTGCTCGCTGGTCGGCCACTGGATGCGATATACAACACGCATCTGCATTCCGATCACTGCGGTGGTAATCGAATTTTGCAAGATACCTATCCTAAAGTTCATACCGCGGTACCTGAAGCAGAGTTTAGGCGCGTAGAAAACTGGGAAGCGCGACTACTCACATTTAAAGCCACAGGCCAGCGCTGCGATAAATTTCATGCGGAAGAGGGCATTAAGAAGAATCAGAAAATTCGTCTCGGTGGAATGGATTGGGTAGTGCTCTGCGCGGGTGGACATAATCCGTATTCCTACATCTTGTTTAATGAGCAGAACGGCATACTAATTTCTGCTGATGCACTTTGGCAAAAAGGGTTTGGCGTGATTTTTCCTGCGCTTGAAAGTTGGGCGGGGTTTCAAGAGACGCGCGAAACGCTAGACATGATAGAAGCGATGGATGTGCGTTTGGTGATTCCGGGTCATGGCAAGCCCTTTACTGAAGTAAAAGAAGCGATAGAGGCGGCTCATTCCCGTATTAATTACCTCGAAGCAGATCCACTGCGTAATGCGCAGAATGGCATTAAGGTATTGGCGAAATTTTTATTGATGGACAAGCAGCGCATCAAACTCACGCAAGTACCTGAGCTACTGATGAGTATTCCCTTAATTAGTGTCGCTAACCGGCGCTACATGAGTTACGGAGATATCCATTTGGCGTATTGGACAGTGACGCAACTCAAGCGCGCAGGTGCGGCCAAAGTAGAGGGTGATGAATTAGTGAATATCGAACCTTCGTACTAAATTTTTTTAAAGTGGAAAAATTTAAGTACGCGGATACGGCGTCCCCATAACACGTGCCCGGGCAGCGACGTATTCTCTGCTTAAACGAGCGATCACTTCTGCCGTGGTAGGTACATCCGTCATCAGACCCACACCCTGACCTGCACCCCAAATATCCCGCCAAGCCTTGGTGTTATTACTACTGGCGAAATTCATGCTGGTTTTATCTGCTTCGGGTAAGTTCTCTGGATCCAACCCTGCTCTGACTATTGATTTTTTCAGGTAGTTGCCATGTACGCCGGTAAACAGGTTGGTATACACAATATCGGATGCGCTCGAATCCACAATCGCCTGACGATAGTCTTCGCTGGTGTTGGCTTCTTGTGTTGCCAGCCAACGCGATCCTATGTACGCAAAATCAGCTCCCATAGATTGCGCCGCCAATATACCGTCGCCATTGGCGATAGATCCTGACAATGCAATCGGCCCTTGGAAAAATTTACGCACCTCGCCAACTAAAGCAAACGGCGATAGTGGACCGGCATGGCCACCGGCACCTGAAGCCACCAGTATCAGTCCATCGACACCAGATTCCAACGCCTTTTGTGCGTGCCGTATCGAGATCACGTCATGCAAAACAATGCCGCCGTAGCTGTGTATTGCATCCAGCATTTCTTTTGGGGGGGCGCGCAACGACGAAATAATGATAGGTATCTGGTGCTTTACACAGACTTCGACATCATGAGCTAATCGATCATTGGATTGATGCACGATCTGATTAACGGCAATCGGCCCGATGATGGCATTTGGATTAGCCTTTTTATGATCTTCCAGTGCCTTTTTTATTTGGCGTAACCACTGATCTAGCATCTCGGCTGGACGAGCATTCAGTGCAGGAAATGATCCAACGATGCCACCTTTGCATTGTTCGATAACGAGTTCAGGACAGCTGGCGATAAATA
>JAULVH010000162.1:0-6781 GCA_032111105.1 Burkholderiaceae bacterium
ATTGTTTTGGCGTTGCTTTTTGATTTCATGAATGGCTTTCATGATGCAGCAAATTCGATTGCAACGATTGTGTCGACGGGCGTATTGAAACCGTCTCAAGCTGTCGCCTTGGCAGCATTTTTTAATTTTATTGCGATTGCAGTATTCCAACTCAAGGTGGCGACCACGGTGGGGAAAGGTATTATCGATCCCATGGTGGTTGATCACTATGTGGTGTTTGGTGCACTGACAGGCGCTATCACCTGGAATTTCATTACCTGGTACTTCGGCATACCTTCCTCTTCCTCGCATGCACTGATAGGTGGTTTAGTCGGCGCAGCAGTCGCAAAAGCAGGAACGAGTTCGTTAATTTCTTCAGGCTTGATTAAAACCATTGCCTTCATCGTGCTCTCACCGTTGCTAGGAATGTTGCTCGGCTCGCTGATGATGCTCATTGTGTCGTGGATGTTAGTGCGCAGTACACCTCAACGCGTTGATAAATGGTTTCGGCGCATGCAGTTGGTATCAGCCTCCATGTACAGCTTAGGTCATGGTGGAAACGATGCACAAAAAACTATGGGCATCATCTGGATGTTATTGATTACATCGGGCGCTGCAGCAGCTACTGATCCATTACCGATGTGGGTTATCGTCAGCTGCTACCTGGTCATCAGTATGGGTACGTTGTTTGGCGGCTGGCGCATCGTGAAAACGATGGGGCAAAAAATTACTAAGCTAAAACCAGTCGGTGGATTTTGCGCAGAGACGGGTGGGGCTATCACCTTGTTTCTGGCAACCTCACTAGGTATACCAGTCTCGACCACCCAGACCATTACGGGTGCGATCGTGGGTGTAGGATCCTCTCGCAAAATGTCCGCAGTGCGATGGGGTGTTGCCGGCAACATCGTTTGGGCATGGATCTTCACCATACCTGCATCAGCGTTTATGGCTGCGATTGCATGGTGGGTAGGTAAGCAGTTTTTATAAACTGAACTTACCTACACTCTCACCGTTACCATTACCTATACCCTGACCAAAATTTCATGACTAGCCGAGTCAGTACCCGGCTAGAGCACATCACTTGCATGATCTGCCAACCTTGAGCGCTCACCGCGCGCCAGCGTTATATGCCCACCGTGGCTCCAGCCTTTAAATCTATCCACCACATACGTCAGTCCACTTGAACCTTCCGTGAGGTAGGGCGTGTCGATCTGCGCGATATTACCCAGACAAACAATCTTGGTACCCGGGCCTGCACGGGTGATTAAAGTTTTCATCTGCTTAGGCGTTAGATTTTGTGCCTCGTCGATGATCAGATACTTATTAACGAAAGTACGACCGCGCATGAAATTCAAAGATTTGATTTTGATGCGTGAACGTATCAATTCTTGCGTAGCTGCGCGCCCCCATTCACCGGCATCAGAGTCCGATTTATTCAACACTTCCAGGTTGTCATCAAACGCACCCATCCACGGCGACATTTTTTCTTCTTCCGTGCCAGGCAAAAATCCTATGTCTTCACCGACTGGTACCGTAACCCGCGTGACAATAATTTCATTGTAGGTCTTGGTTTCAAGTACTTGAGCAAGACCCGCCGCCAATGCGAGCAGAGTTTTTCCGGTGCCGGCTTGACCTAACAGAGTGACGAAATCACATTCAGGATCCATCAATATGTTGAGTGCAAAATTTTGCTCACGATTACGTGCCGTAATACCCCACACATTATTTTTGTTATGCCCATAATCGCGCAGCGTGCGTAGCACAGCAGTCTTGCCGTTAATCTGCGTTACTTGGCCATAAAATGAAGGCTCACCACTGCCAGGCTCCATGTATACAAATTGATTCACCAGCATGGCTGGTACTTGCGGCCCGGTCACACGATAAAAAGTGCTGCCGTATCCCTGACGCGATTCCTGCCAGGATTCCATACCTTTGCCATGACGATTCCAAAAATCATTCGTAAGAGTGAGGATGCCTGAGTACAGCAAGTCCGTATCTTCGAGTACATGATCATTGAAATATTCTTCGGCCGGTAGCCCCAGCGCACGTGCCTTGATGCGCATGTTGATATCTTTGGATACCAACACCACGGGGCGTTCAGGTTGTTGCTCTTGAAGCGCGCGTACAACGCCAAGTATTTGGTTGTCTGCTTTTCCTTCAGGAAGGCCTTCGGGCAGAGTCCAGCGTCCTAATCGCGTCTGAAAGAATAATCGTCCAGAAGCGTCTTTGTTTCCTAGCTTATTGAGCGGTATGCCAGAATCAATTGCATCCTCAGAAATATCAGCGACTAATGCGTCCAGCGAGCGTGACACCTGACGCGCATTGCGCGCAACTTCAGACATGCCTTTTTTGTGATTATCGAGTTCTTCCAAAGTAATCATTGGAAGATAAATATCGTGCTCAGCAAAACGGAATAAGGAAGTTGGATCGTGCATCAGCACGTTGGTATCGAGCACAAATAATTTCGTTACACCGATGCGGTCGGCCACGCGGCTGGTATGAGATTTGGTGGGTGTTTCACTGCGGGATCGGCGCGCAGGAGGACTATCTTGCTTGGGAGTATCAGTTTTCGTACGCGCTTGGGGCATGCTCGCCGGAGCAACAGGCGGTGCAGATACCAGCGCGATCGCGGTTTTAACAGTTTTGCCTTTTTCTGCCTTGGGATAATCAACCGGTGAGAGCAGTGCTGCAGGTTTACTTGGCATTTTAGGCAGGGGCATCAGGACCTCGGACTTTAATTAAGGGGAAGGAAATTCCGAAAACGGACAAAATATGGGAAATAAAACAGAAAAGGCTGCTTAAGTAAAAGGACGTCATCCTTTTTCTTAAACAGCCTTAAATGCAAAAAATAGTTGAGATTCAATTGGTTAGTGACAAGCTGATTAAGTATGAATTTTATGTCGTGCCAGCGTAGCTGTGCGATGCGTAGTCAAGAAGATTAATTAGTAAGCTTTAATCGTTTATTCGAGAAACGCGTCGCTTATATTTATTCAGTGATTCCTTAGATTATTTAGCCCAAACTTTGCACAAATTCAAGTACTTCATCTACGTGGCCAGGTACTTTTACTCCACGCCATTCTTTCACTATTTTACCGGCAGCGTCAATAATAAATGTTGAGCGCTCAATGCCACGTACTTTTTTACCGTACATAGATTTCACTATCATGACATCAAACATTGCGCACACAGTTTCGTCTTTATCTGAAATCAATTCAAACGGTAGTTCAAGTTTAGATTTAAACCCATCATGCGAGCGTAGGCTGTCTCGGCTGATGCCGATAATCTCGGCGCCAGCTTTTTGGAATTTTGGATGCAGCTCCCGAAATTGCAGGCTCTCGGTCGTGCAACCCGGCGTATTGTCTTTGGGATAAAAATACAGCACGAGTTTTTTGCCCTGGTAGTGGGATAACTGAAAAGCCGTAGGACCCGTCATTTCGGCGGAAAAATCCGGTACGGTCATATTCAGTATGGATGGACGTTCGCTCAACACGTTCCCCTTAGGAGATAGTCCTGCATTAAATTGCTAATTGTTCGACTGGACCAGGAAGAATTACTACTAAGGCAACTTTTCTGCCCTCGGCCATCAGAATATTATAAGTTCGACAGGCTGCTTGATTGTCCATGCATTCCACGCCGATTCTTTGTGCCATCAAGTTGGCGGTCAAGCGCGCCGATGCGAACCGCTGGCGCTGACCTGTACCTAAAATGACAAGGTCCGGTGCCAGGCCGATAAGCATATCGAAATCTGAAGGCTGCAAATGGTCAAAAGCAGTGACGTTCCAGGCCTGTGGAGGAGTTTCTGGAAGAACGACAAAACTGTGCCCAAAACGCTGAGCATTGATCTCTACCCAGTCGTTTTCGTAGCCGGTAATCGTCTTATATTGCTGTGTCTGGGTGGAATGCAACTTCATAGTGATGCTGATTTTATCGCGATCCGCTTAGCTAAGGGGTTTCGCATTGGTAAAGCACGCCAATTTGGGGCAAAATGCTTGTTTTATCGCGGTGCAACACCCACTGAGTGCACGCGCTAACCAGGGCGAACGACATCTGTGAAACCAATTCAAAAATCCAAAAAACTGGCCGATGTTTGTTATGACATTCGTGGACCTGTGCTTGAGAAAGCACGGCAGATGGAAGAAGAAGGCCACAAAATCATCAAGCTGAATATCGGCAATCTCGCGGCCTTTGGGTTTGATGCACCTGACGAAATCGTGCAAGACATGATTCGTAATATGGGAAACGCATCAGGCTATACCGATTCCAAAGGCTTGTTCGCCCCTCGCAAGGCGATCATGCACTACACCCAAGAGAAAAAAATCAGCGGCGTCACCATAGACGACATCTACTTGGGGAATGGTGCCTCGGAATTGATCGTCATGAGCATGAATGCGCTGCTCAACGCAGGTGATGAGGTTTTGGTGCCTGCGCCGGATTATCCTTTGTGGACGGCGGCTGTGAGTCTTTCGGGGGGCAGGCCGGTTCATTACGTCTGTGATGAACAGGCTGACTGGTATCCCGACATTGACGACATTAAAAAGAAAATCAATTCCAATACCCGCGCTATTGTCGTCATTAATCCGAACAATCCAACCGGTGCTTTATATCCAGTTGAATTATTGCAGCAACTAGTTGATTTAGCTCGGCAACATCAACTGATTATTTTTGCTGATGAAATTTACGACAAAGTGCTTTATGAAGGTGAAACACATACGTCGCTGGCATCTTTAGCGGATGATGTGTTGTTCATTACCTTTAATGGCCTCTCGAAAAATTATCGTTCTTGCGGTTATCGTGCCGGTTGGATGGTGGTTTCAGGAGAAAAGAAACACGCCAAGGATTACATCGAAGGCTTGAATATGCTGGCATCGATGCGATTGTGCGCCAACGTGCCGGGTCAGTTCGCTATTCAGACAGCACTGGGTGGCTACCAGAGTATTAATGATTTAGTTGGCCCAGGTGGTCGCTTGCTTAAGCAGCGTGATACCGCGCATAAATTGTTGACCGATATTCCTGGTGTGACGTGTGTCAAACCTAAGTCGGCCTTGTACATGTTTCCGCGTCTTGATCCCAAAATGTATCCCATCAAAGATGATCAGCAATTTGCTTATGATCTCTTGGCTGAAGAGCGCGTACTAATAGTGCAGGGCACAGGATTTAATTGTCCGACCCCCGATCATTTCCGTGTGGTGTTCCTGCCGAACGTGGATGATCTTTCTGTGGCCATAGGCCGGATTGCTCATTTCCTCGATGGCTATCGCCGTCATCATGCCCACGCCTAAAGTGCGTAACTAACATTAGCGTCGTTTGGTAAAAAATGAAACCGATTAAAGTAGGCTTGCTTGGCATAGGTACCGTAGGTGCAGGTACTTTTACTGTACTCAAACGCAACCAAGAAGAAATCCGTCGACGAGCCGGCCGTGAAATAGAAATCGCTATGGTGGCAGATTTAGATACCGAACGTGCCAAGGCTATTGTCGGTAGCGGTGTCGTGGTAGTAAACGATGCTCATCAGGTGGTTGATAATCCCGATATTGATATCGTTGTTGAATTAATCGGTGGCTATGGCATAGCACGCGAGCTGGTGATGAAGGCCATCGCGAATGGTAAGCACGTAGTCACTGCCAACAAAGCTTTGCTGGCTACCCATGGCACTGAAATTTTTCGTGCAGCGCAAGAGCGCGGTGTGATGGTGGCATTTGAGGCTGCCGTGGCCGGCGGCATCCCCATTATCAAAGCATTGCGTGAAGGCCTAACTGCTAATCGCATTCAATGGATAGCTGGCATCATCAATGGCACGACCAATTTCATTTTGTCCGAGATGCGCGACAAGGGATTAGATTTTGATGTCGTGCTCAAAGAAGCACAACGTTTAGGCTATGCCGAGGCCGATCCAACATTTGATATCGAGGGTGTCGATGCTGCGCACAAGGCAACCATCATGTCTGCGATTGCCTTCGGTATTCCGGTGCAGTTCGATAAAGCCCACGTAGAGGGAATTACTAACTTGCAGGCGTCAGATATTCGCTATGCAGAAAAATTGGGCTATCGCATCAAATTATTAGGCATTACTAAACGAGTAGCCAATGGTATTGAATTACGTGTGCACCCCACACTGATACCTACCAATCGCCTGATTGCCAACGTCGAAGGTGCAATGAACGCCGTGCTGGTGCAGGGTGATGCCGTTGGTGCTACGCTTTACTACGGTAAGGGTGCAGGCGCCGAACCCACCGCATCGGCAGTGATTGCCGACTTAGTCGATATCACGCGTTTAGCTACGGCTGATCCCGAACATCGCGTGCCGTATCTGGCGTTTCAACCGAATGAAATGTCGGATACACCGATACTCCCCATGTCGGAAATCACCACCAGTTATTACCTGCGCATCTGTGTCGCCGATAAGCTCGGTGTAATGGCTGACATCACACGTATTCTTGCTGACGGAGCCATTTCTATCGATGCGATGCTGCAGAAAGAGCCCGCCGACGGCGAGACTCAGACTGACATTATTATCCTGACCCATCAAACCCAAGAAAAGCATGTCGATCGCGCTATCGCAGCGATCGAAGTCTTATCAACCGTGGTTGCTAAAGTCACGCGCATACGCTTAGAAGAGCTGAGCTAATTTTTTAGCTTAGCTAACACTGCCCCCACTAGTAAGCAATGCTAAGCATTAGCTTAGCCGGTTAGCGCCTTGCTTCAGCGAGTCTGCAAATTCTTTCATGACGTTGCCGAATACGGATGCCGTGATGGTATAACGTGAAATACTCCACTGCAGCTGAACAAGGTCTTTTTGGGTGAT
>JAULVH010000163.1:0-4346 GCA_032111105.1 Burkholderiaceae bacterium
GCAGCAGCGGCATTAGCAGTCAACGGGGTGCCAGTTTTTGCCTACAAAGGCGAAACTTTGGCCGATTATTGGGAATACACCCACCGCATCTTTGAATTTGGTGCAGCAGGCACCCCGCATGAAGGCCCCAACATGATTTTGGATGATGGTGGTGATGCCACGCTACTCATGCACCTAGGCCAACGCGCCGAAAAAGACCCTTCTGTTCTTACCAACCCGAACAGCGAAGAAGAAACCCATTTGTACCAAGCCATTGCCGCCAAACTTCGGCTAGACCCAACATGGTACACGCGAAAGGCAGCGCAAATTATCGGTGTCACCGAAGAAACCACCACGGGCGTATTGCGTTTGAACGAAATGAGCGCCAAAGGGCAACTCCAATTCCGCGCCATCAACGTCAATGACTCTGTGACCAAAAGCAAATTTGACAACCTTTACGGTTGCCGCGAAAGCTTGGTCGATGCCATCAAACGCGCCACTGATGTGATGGTCGCAGGCAAAGTGGCAGTGGTAGCCGGTTATGGCGATGTAGGCAAGGGCAGCGCACAGGCTTTACGGGCCTTATCTGCCCAAGTGTGGGTCACTGAAATTGATCCCATCAATGCCCTGCAAGCGGCGATGGAAGGCTATAAGGTAGTTACCATGGAATACGCCGCCGACAAAGCCGACATTTTTGTCACCGCCACGGGCAACAAAAATGTCATCCGCTTTGAGCACATGGCTGCCATGAAAAACGAAGCCATCGTTTGCAACATCGGCCACTTTGACAATGAAATTGATGTGGCCAGTTTGGCGCATTTGCAATGGGATGAAATCAAGCCTCAGGTGGATCACGTGGTGTTTCCGGATGGCAAACGCATCACTCTATTGGCCAAAGGGCGTTTAGTGAATTTGGGTTGCGCCACGGGCCATCCTAGCTTTGTCATGAGCTCATCGTTTGCCAATCAAACCATTGCTCAGATTGAACTTTTCACGAAAAGTGAACACTACACCCCAGGCAAAGTGTATGTTTTACCCAAGCATCTCGATGAAAAAGTAGCACGCCTACATTTGAAAAAGGTCGGTGCCATGCTCACTGAACTTACCGATGAGCAAGCCGCCTACATCGGTGTATCCAAGGAAGGCCCTTACAAGGCATCAACCTATCGTTATTAAACGTAAACCATTCTCCTGCCGTTGCAACCCCATTTTTGGTACTTGCCTATGCCCTCCCTTGCCAATACCCGACTACCCGTGAGCTTGGAATTTTTTCCACCCAAAACCGCCGAAGGGGTGATCAAGCTTGCGCACGTGCGGCAACAGTTATATGCCTTGCAACCGCAATTTTGTTCGGTCACCTATGGGGCGGGGGGCTCTACCCAAGAGGGTACCCTACACACCGTACAAGCCATTTTGGCTGAAGGGCATGACGCTGCGTCACACTTCAGCTGTATCGGAGCCAGCCGAGACTCTATTCGAGCGCAGCTGCAGGGGTTTCAGCAAGCGGATATCCGCCGTATTGTGGCACTGCGCGGCGACCTACCCAGCGGCTATGGTTTAGGAGGCGAATTTCGCTATGCCAGCGATTTAGTGGCATTTATTCGCGCCGAAACCGGCTCTTATTTCCACATTGAAGTTGGGGCCTACCCAGAAATGCACCCGCAAGCGCGCAGCCCGCAAGAAGACTTGCAAGCATTTGCCACGAAAATCAAGGCGGGTGCCAATTCAGCCATCACGCAAATGTTTTTTAACAGCGATGCCTATTTCCGCTTTGTAGATGAAGCGGCGGCTTTAGGTGTAGATGTACCTATTGTGCCCGGCATCATGCCCATTAGTAATGCCAGTGGCATTATCCGCTTTGCTGATAATTGCGGCACGGAAATCCCGCGCTGGATACGCCTACGCTTACAAAGTTTTGGCGATGACACCGCTAGCATTCAGGCTTTTGGCTTAGATGTGATCACCGATTTATGCGATCAATTGCGCTGTGCTGAAGTGCCAGCCCTGCATTTCTACACCATGAACCAGGCCGAGCTCACTATCCAAATTTGTCAGCGATTAGGGTTGAACTCTAATGAGTTCAATTTACAAACTACAAATAAAACAATAATACTCAAATAATTATTAAATCGTTATCTTTTTATCTTTAAAGACAGGGTTAACCCCATAATGAGGAGGCTCAGGCATATCCTAAAGTGAAGCTTGACATTCATCAAGCAAAAGCCACAACATTTGGTGCTGAGGTTTTTTTAAACGTGATATCCCATGCTAATAAATTTCTTTAGTCAAATAAGTGATCTGTTTTCTTACTCACACACTAACAACACAGCTCGTATAGCTAAACGTCCATCGAGGTTTTTCGGGGCCATAATTGATAAAAAGTTTGAATGGGCATCACTACCCATCCACAATGATGAATTCATCAAAGTCTTTAAGCAGCATGAAGATTCAGAGTCAATTCCTCCGCATTGGTTAATGATGGGTCCTAATCTGCAAAAATTGAACATGATGCTGGAAGTTCCGGCCATGTCATCGTCCATCGGAGTCAACCGTTCTCAGATTAAACAATTCGATGAAAAGCCTGTTTCACATGAAGATTTTAAAGCCGGTAAACTTCCTCTTCGTGTCAGTTTGAACGATTCCGCCCAGGCTCGATATAATTTCTATGCCAAAACGCTTCGTACTTTCAACATAGGAGGTAATACTTACTGTCATTTTGGCGGAACCGATACGTATATCAATAATTCACGTCGCTTTATTGCCAATGAAACGCTCACAGAAAGCGTAGCCAGCGAAGCGCTTTATTATTATCGCTGTGAAAGACCTCCTCTAAATTATAAAATTGACTCCCCCAGTAAGGCGCGAGCGCTAGCTGCAGTTTCTGCAGATACTGGGTATACCTATGAGTCTACGGGTCTTAGTTCTATTAAAAAAACACTAGTTCTTCAAGATCTTCTTCTGTTTAAATTGCGTAAGAATGACCACGCATTGTCAAAATTAGACTCTTTCGCAGATGATCATACAACATTAGAAACGTATATCAAGCAAAAGAATACAACCGATGAACCCTTTAAAAACCCAACCAGCGAACCAATTGCAGCCTCAGTTGCAGCGAAATTAATTCCTTATGATCTTTTTTCTCCCGATAATCGTGACCAAAATCGCGATAAAACAAAACCTCGCTCCCAAGTTTGGAAGCGATTTGGTGGCGTTCTTCGATTAGAAGCCGTACAAACCGATTATTTAGATAAAAAAGTTTATGTCGGCGATGGAAAATACATCGATATGAAATTTTCTAGATATAAGAGTGGCAACGGAGCTATGTCCGATGAGGACTTCCAAAATCCATCCTTAACTTGGAATTCACCTCATGTATTAATCGAGGTCCGGCCGCAGGCTATATCCAAAGAAAAAAATAAAACCTACGATGGTCTTGATCTTACTGAAAAGCCTGAAATTAATGGCGATGATGAAGCTAAACTCGTCATGGCAAGCCCTCAGTTTATTTTTGTGGGTGCTAAAAATCCTGGTACCCGTGAATCCAACGCAGAAACATCCGGTTACGATTGGTCAAAGACTACTCCTCTAGCTGAAGAGGCGCTCGGAGGAAATGTTGATACCATTCCCTCCGATTCAGATACAATTAATGACAATGTTTTCGGCGTTAAAGGCGCAAAGGATATTACCAAGTGCTGGAAGCATGCCATTCCCTCCAAACCCGAACCTGCGCCAGATACAGCCACAACAAAGTCAATGAACTCTTTCTTTGGTATTTTAGGTGGTGAGGGCCTGATTAAAAACGGAGAGATTAAAAATGGTGTGGATGGATTAGAACTTTTCGGAAGCAAAGCGCTGGTGCTGGGCTCGGGTGTTAAGCATAATTATGAAACTTGGCAAACCAGTTTATCTTTAACGCCTGATACCATCTCTGCCAAGTGTTTTGGTAATCCCAAAAATCCCGCCGACAAAAGTAACGAAATTTCTTCGTTAGTCATGTCAGAATTACAAATGGATTTAAAAGTATTAAAAGATACAGTGATATCTCTGCAAAAAGATTTGATTGAATTAAAATCAAAGCAAATTATGCTTGTGGCAGAAAAAGAACTAACACTCAAATCGGCCTCTGCAGAATTTACTCTACAAGGTGGAAGGGTGGACTTAAAGGGTGATAATGTGAATTGGGCCGGCAAAAAATTACTACTCGGCTAGTAATACTTAACTGGTCGGGGTGAGAGGATTCGAACCTCCGGCCTCTACGTCCCGAACGTAGCGCTCTACCAGGCTAAGCTACACCCCGAATTCATGTTTGATTGTAACACCTTAGACACAGCCTTACTTTCCTATACAAAAAGAACTGAAAATCTCAC
>JAULVH010000164.1:0-4788 GCA_032111105.1 Burkholderiaceae bacterium
TGTGATGCAAGTTGATTTTCACGCGATCGCTCCACTCACGGCAATGCCAATGCAAAGCATCTTTCCCCAGCATGCAAGGCCCTGCTTCAGCTGGCCATGTACCGAGGATATCGTGATCTATCTACCCGATTCTACCGACACCTATCTCGGTAGGTTGGGTAAGACGACGCGAAGATCGATGAAAAAAACTTTGTCGCGGGCGCGTAGAGAACTAACGAATTTTTCTCATCAGATTGTCTCCGGCGCGGCGCTCGACGAAAATCTGGTCCACCGTATCGTTGCCATGAATCATGCGCGCATGGCGGCTCAGGGACGTGATTCTGCACTGGACGAGAGCGCTACGCTTGAACTGATCAAGCTACTACGCTCACATGGTGAGGCCGGCGTGATTGTCAATGGCACGCAACTGTACGCGGGAACGCTAACTTGTCGCTTCGGGGGCGATGTTTTTTCTCTGGTGAACGCGCATGACCCTGCGTTTGATCATCTGAGACTCGGCAACCTGTCCCGCCATCTGATGATCCTGCGAGCGATCGAGGCAGGCGCCCAGCGATTTCATTTACTGGGCGGAAACTGGTCCGTCAAGCGGGCAACTCTGGCCGAGCGACAGCCTCTGCATCATGTAACGGTTTACCGGAGCAGACGAGCGGTGCTGACGGATCTGGCGGGCCTTGCCCGACACGCTGGCAGGGCCTGCGTATTTCATCTGCGTTACTGGCTGGAAGATCAGCTCGTGTCCGCGCCCATGGGCTGGATTGCCAGGGCAATCAGCGCGCTGAGAAAGTATCGACGTCGTCATGCCTCTCGATCGGCTGGCATCGTTGCGTAGCGCGAGACCATGCTGCCTCGACACCGCTAGCCGGCGCTGACCGATGTTATGCCGATGGCTGCGGCCCGGAGGCGACAAGCAGACTGCAGCGGAGCTTCTCAACCAGCAGCATGTCTGTACTGCCGCGCCACCAGCGCAAGGCCAATGGTTTTTGTCGCGAGTGCCCGACGATCACCAGCTCGACGTGAAGCTCGCGTGCGAGCTCTTCGATCACGCTGACGGGCTCGCCGACTTCGAGATGGGAAGTGACCTGCAGTCCGCCTTCGATCAGGCGCTGCGCGCCGATCTCCAGCTCTTTCTGCATTTTTTCTTTTTCTGCCACCAGCCCCTCTTCCACACTGAGCACAGCGGCCGCAGCGAACTCGCCGACCAGCAAATAAGGGGGTGGGCTGACTACCACGAGCAGGTGAACTTCCGCATCAGGTGACGGCGTGAGCCGCAGACACTCCTCGAGTGCCACTCTGCTTTCGGCCGTGCCGTTGTACGCAACCAGGATCTTCCGGTACATGGTCTCCTCCGATCAAGTGAACCGCCATGCAGGGCGACAGTCATTTCAGTGCATGACAATTAAACTACACCATGCGCGCGAGCGGAGCAATGCAGAAGCAAACAAACCGCTTGTTCACAGATTCCGTGGACAGCTCTGTGGACAAGCTGCCGAAACGTGCTCCAAGTTATTGATTGTTATCGACTATCTTCACTTGACCCTGCTCATGGCAAGCGATGCACAAAGACAAAAAACCCGACGGACGCAAGTCCTGTAGGGTGAATCCATCCTGACAGGAAGGCTGGAGGAGACATCTCGGACTCTATCCGTCAGGCTATCGATTGTTTGCTTTTGATTGGTGATGCCTGATATGTGCGTCTCGCGTGATTTCTGCGGAGATATTATTTTTCGATCAATGGCCGTGTTGATTGCCCAAAAAAAGCAAACCCGCCATGCTCGCACATGGCGGGTTACCGTCTCCTCTCGCTCTTCCGGCGATAGATCATTTAGCACTGCTGATCGAATTCTGCGCCGGAACCCGGAGGAAGTCATCATGCGGCGCAGCATGCCAAAACACTATGCCCAACATCAATCATTGCCTAATTTCTCTTGGCTGCCCACCTTGAGAGTTTCTTTCGTAAAATGTCGAGCATAAGAAATTTTTATGAACAGTCATTTCCTGAACAAGCGCTTATCTCACGCACTGGGCTTCGCCGGCCTGATCCCCTTTTTCGCACTGATGTTGGGCGTCTGGCTCGCCGATGACAGCTGGGTGAATGATTTCGTTCGTGGACAACTGGCCTACGGCATCGTCATCCTTTCTTTTTTGGGTGGCATTCACTGGGGAGCCGCGATGCTTTGCGGTTCTCTATCGCTGCTGGATACGAAAAAAGCACTGGTGTGGGGCGTCACACCGTCGCTGATCGCCTGGAGCGCGACCTTGTTTGGGGGCTTCGGTTTTGCTATGTTGATGGCAGGCTTTGTCGCTGCGTTCTGGGTCGATAAACAGATGTTTACCCGTTACGGCATGCCGGAATGGCTGATTGAGCTGCGCGGAAGACTGACGGTTGCCGTGGTACTGATGCTGGCGGCAACCGTCGTCGGCGCAAACCTGCGGGGCTGATACCCGCAGAAGCTTTATTGGTCTTCTTCGGTTTTCTTTGGTTTGCCGTCGACTTCGCTAATACGCATGCGCTTGCGGCGATCACCCATGAGTTCCCGCAGCTCACGGATGCTCAGGTCGGTGACTTCATGCATGCGGATCAGCAGCGATGCACCGACGGGCAATGTGCGATGACGGATTTTGCTGATCACCGGCGGACGCACTTCAAGCGCGCGCGATAGCGCTGCGTCGTTTTTAAGGTTCAGCTTCTGGATTAACGCATCAAGCAAACGATTGGGATCGTAGCCATCCTGCGATACCAGAGGATGTTTCTCCATGGCGGTTCTCCACTTGGGATTTTTTATTAGGTAACAAAGGAGCCGAAACTCGGCCAAATTGCCAACGAGCAATTACTCGAATGTTAATTTATATGTCATCGGTGCAACATTTTCAAGAGTTTGATTGAAAATAAACTGTTAATGATGCATTTTTGCGAAAATTACGTATCTTTAAAACAACTAATAACTCATGTATTTTTCAATAACTCCAATTAAATCAATGAGTTATATTTTTATGTTAAAAATACACTATTGACAGGCTTTACATCCCACAAGACCTGGATAAAATTTTCTTAAAGACAACTTAATCGTGGGTGGAGGCAGTGCTTGGAAGGCAATGATTGAATAAAAGAAATGTCGTAATTGCGTTACAAACAGAGGCTAAGCCTTTGATTCGCTTAATGACGAACTACACAGGATGAAAAAAACGGCATACAAGAATTTACATTCGTGTAAAACACGCCGCTTCAAATACGTTGATGAAAAAATATCGATTACTTACTGGCCGCCTTGGCTTCGTCAAACAAACGTTTTCCATCAAACCCTTTGGCGGTCATATCTTTTATCCATTCTTCTGTAACACTCGCCGTGGCTGCTTCCCAGCGTTTGAGCTCAGCACCAGGCAATACGTAAATTGTATTTTTGCGTACCTCAGCCGATTTTTTTCCGGGCAACGCATCATCCGTAAATACTTTCCCTACCCACGCTGATGGTTCAGGACCACTGTTGGCATCGATAATTTTTTTAAGATCCGGTGGCAACGCGTCGTACTTTGCCGGATTCATACCAAATAAAAATACCGTATTTGACATTTGCGGCTCACCGGGTGCAGCCTCGGTATGAAATTTGGTAACTTCATCAAACTTCACAGCAGGCACGACTTCCCAGGGAATCATCACGCCATCAATGACGCCCTTAGAGAGTGCTTCTGCCGCTTGTGGCAAAGGCATAGGAACAGGTGTTGCGCCCAGCGCGGCCAGCATTTTAGAACCCTGACGCGTCGGTGCCCTGAGTTTCAAGCCCTTGAAATCTTCCAGGGTTTTAATCTGCTTTTTTGTTGTATGCATGAGTGAGCCATCATGCACATGAAACAAAATCGGCTTCACACCTTTGAACTCTGCTGTGGCATTTCGGATTGCATAGTTCCAGAGCCCGCGACTGGCACGCTCAGAGTCTTGCACCATAAAAGGCAATTCAAACGCCTCTATGACCGGAAAACGCCCTGCCTGATAACTAGGTACCGTCCATACGATATCTGCCACACCATCTTTAACCTGATCGTACAGCTGAGTTGGCGAGCCGCCCATCTGCATCGCAGGATAAATTTGGCACTTGAGTCGACCTGCCGATTCTTTGGCTATCTTTTCGCACCACGGAACAATGAAATTCCTGTGCACGGTTGATCCAGGCGGCAAAAAGTGATGAACTTTGAGTGTCACCACCTGCGCGCTGGCCGTTGCTGCAAAACCCAACAAGGCCAGCGTAACCAGTAGTCGACGCGTAGTGAGTGTCATGTCTCAATCCAGCAGAAAATATTATGAGCCAAAGGTATGCACCAGATACAGTGAGATGGCGGGGAAAAAGACGAGCGCAATTGTTCGAATCAAGTCAGACACCAGAAAAGGGATTACACCTTTAAAGGTTTCCATAACAGGCACATCTTTAGCTAACCTGTTAATGATATAAATATTCATGCCTACAGGTGGATGCACCAGGCCTATCTCCACCACCATCAATGCCAGAATACCGAACCACACTGATTTATCGGCGACAGTCATGCCCCAAAAATCCAAGCCCATCACGATCGGATAAAAAATAGGAATGGTTAGCAAAATCATCGCTAACGAATCCATCACGCAACCCAGAAAAATATAAATCAACAAAATCGCAAAAATGACAGACAGTGGTGGCAAACCACTATCCTGCACCCAGCCTGCTAATTCGGTAGGCATTTGCGTAATCGCCAGTCCGGCATTGAGCATATCTGCACCCAACAACACGAGAAAAATCATCGCTGTTGCCTGCGCTGTTC
>JAULVH010000165.1:0-5111 GCA_032111105.1 Burkholderiaceae bacterium
CCACGCCTGATTTCGAGTCAGGTACATTCGACCACTCTGCCACCTCTCCGGGCCGAAAACTAGCGTTTCCGAAAGACCATGATTTTAACAGAAGTATGACAGCTAGCGTTAATCTGAAGACCTAAGGCGTCAACTGCTTGACTCCGCCCATATAAGGCCACAAAGCTTCGGGCACGTTAATGCTGCCATCGGCTTGCTGATAATTTTCGAGAATAGCAACTAAGGTACGGCCAACTGCTAGGCCAGAACCATTCAATGTGTGGAGTAACTCTGGTTTACCTTGGGCATTGCGAAACCTTGCCTGCATACGGCGTGCCTGAAAAGCTTCGCAATTGGATACCGAAGAAATTTCACGGTATGTATTTTGTGCCGGCAGCCACACTTCAAGATCGTAGGTTTTAGCTGATCCAAATCCCATGTCTCCGGTACATAGCGTAATCACACGATAAGGTAAGCCTAATTTTTTGAGTATATTTTCTGCATGACTGCACATTTCTTCTAGCTGTTGATACGAATGCTCAGGATGAGCAATCTGAACCATTTCCACTTTATCGAATTGATGTTGGCGTATCATGCCGCGCGTATCGCGACCATAACTACCCGCTTCTGAACGAAAACAAGGCGAATGCGCAACTAAGCGCATAGGTAATTGATCTGCACTGACAATTTCATCACGCACAAAATTAGTTAGTGTGACTTCTGCTGTGGGAATCAGATACAGCGCTTCGCTTTCGCCCTCTTGACCGCCCTTTTTCACTGCAAAAAGATCGGCTTCAAATTTAGGTAATTGACCTGTGCCTCGCAAGGTATCGGTATTAACAATATACGGTGTATAGCATTCGGTATAACCATGGTCTGCCGTGTGCGTATCCAACATGAACTGAGCAATAGCACGATGCAATCTAGCGATACCGCCCTTCATCACGGTAAAGCGCGCACCTGAGAGCTTGGCACCTGTATCAAAATCCAATCCCAGAGCAGCGCCAAGGTCAACGTGATCTTTAACTTCAAAATCAAATTGGCGTGGTGTACCAATCTTGCGGATTTCAACATTACCCGATTCATCGCTACCAGCAGGAACAGACTCATGCGGCAGATTTGGTATGGCTTGCATGAAGTCAGCGAGCTTTGCCTGAACGATATCGAGGTGCTCGGCAGAGGCTTTCAACTCATCGCCCAGACCCGCTACTTCAGTCATAACGGCTGCGGTGTCTTCGCCTTTGCCTTTGAGGATGCCGATTTGTTTTGAGAGCGTATTACGCTGGGCTTGCAATTCCTCGGTGCGCGTCTGAATTGATTTTCGTTCAGCCTCGAGTGCATTGAAGCCGACCGTGTCCAGAGTAAATTTGCGTTGAGCCAGGCGGGCAGCAACTGCTGCGATGTCCTTGCGTAGAAGTTGGATGTCAATCATGGGGAGATTCGTCAGGTTGAGGACAAAGATGAGATTGTACCAAGGGCGGGAATTCCTCCCTACAGGCAGCTCAGCCCGACCCTGATACCCATAAAATTATTTTTTACTGCTGGCTTTGAATTCAGCATCCAATTGCCTGAGATACGCCAGCTTGTCGGCGATCTTGCCTTCCAAGCCGCGAGGCACAGGCTGATACCAACCGGGCTCGCCTATACCTTCTGGAAGATAGGTTTCACCAGCGGCATAGGCTTCGGGTTCATCATGCGCGTAGCGATACAACTTACCGTAGCCTAGTTCTTTCATTAACTTGGTGGGGGCATTACGTAGATGCTCGGGCACTGGTCGTGACGCGTCCTTGGCAATAAAGGCGCGCACCTGGTTATAGGCGTTATAAACCGCATTCGATTTGGCAGCGCACGCCAGATACACCGTAGCCTCAGCCAGCGCCAACTCACCTTCGGGCGAGCCTAATCGTTCATAGGTTTCGGCTGCATCTAAGGTCAATCTGAGTGCTCTGGGATCAGCCAAACCAATGTCTTCGCTGGCCATGCGTATGAGTCGTCTACAAAGATAGCGAGGATCCGCACCGCCATCGAGCATACGCACTAACCAATACAAGGCTGCGTCGGGATTGGATCCACGCACTGATTTGTGTAACGCGGATATCTGATCATAAAAAGCATCACCACCTTTATCAAAGCGACGCAGCGCACCACCCAAACTTTCTTTTAGCAAGGCCGCGTCTATGACGCTTAATTTTTTTTGTTTCGCAGCACGCAAAACGATTTCTATATTATTTAAAAGCTTGCGGCCATCGCCATCTGCACTAGCAGCCAGTAGTTGCTTGGCTTCTTCGTCTATGCTGAGTTCCTGGTCTATTGCAATTGCTCGCTCAATTAATTGAAGCAAATCGTCAACCGTTAATGATTTCAATACATAGACAGCGGCACGCGAAAGCAAAGCCCCATTCACTTCAAAGGATGGGTTTTCAGTGGTGGCACCTATAAAGGTCAGTAAGCCACTTTCCACATGCGGCAAAAAAGCGTCTTGCTGACTCTTGTTAAACCGATGAACTTCATCGACAAACAATATCGTTTGACGACCCGAGTTTGCTTGTATTACCTGAGCACGCTCTACTGCCTCACGTATATCTTTTACTCCTGAGAGTACGGCAGACAAGGCAATAAATTCAGCATTAAATCCCTGCGCCATCAAGCGCGCCAGCGTCGTCTTTCCTACTCCAGGTGGGCCCCATAAAATCATAGAGTGCGGCTGACCTGATTCAAAGGCCACGCGCAAAGGCTTGCCTACACCTAGCAGATGCTCTTGTCCGATTACTTGATCGAGTACAGCTGGGCGCAAGCGCTCGGCGAGAGGGGCATTCATGATTTATTGCTGAAGTACGTCAGCGCCCTTGGGGAGGGTGAAGTGAAATTGATTCCCTGGCAATGAGGGATTTTTTTCAAATTTAGTAAATGACAGTAGCGATATTTGACCAAAGCTATCGCGCAGTTCCATAGCAACGGGCACGCCATCTTTTAAACCTATACCAATTTTTTCAAAGCTCGTGTCTTTTGCTTTGGGTATGGCTTGTAACCATTCTATGCCTTCGCGCATTCCGCCTTCAGACAACGTGAAGTTTTTTTCTAAATCATTACTGCCAAATAGTATGGCCGCTGGGGATGAACCGATAGCATTACCCAAGGTTTTGATGGTGACTTGATTTAAGTCTTTATCGTAGATATACAGCTTCTCGCCATCGGCCTGCAAAATTTGTTCGTAGGGTTTGAGGTAAGTCCAGATAAATTTACCGGGTCGCGCAAAAAGAAAAACTCCGTTAGCAGTGGAAGAAATTTTCATCTTTCCACCATCCTCTTTGACCATGCGCTGATTAAATTCACCGCGTGCACTTTTAGTGCCTGCTACAAATGCTTTAAATTGTTCGAGCGCCGACGCTTGCGCCAACAAAGGCAGGCAGATAAAAAAACTCAGTAAGGATTTAATTCTCACAGCAGGCTCTTTAATAGATGCGTATGTTTATTCGACATCACCCGTGGGGACGAGGATTTCGCGATTACCATTGGATTGCATCGTCGATACGATTCCGCTTTGCTCCATTTGCTCTAGTAATCGGGCTGCACGGTTATAACCGATACGCAAATGACGCTGCACCAACGAAATAGACGCACGACGGTTTTTAAGAACAATACCTACTGCCTGATCATACAAAGGGTCTGCTTCACCGCTAGGTGCGCCTACGCCGCCGGCTTCTGTGCTCTCTTCCAATACGCCGCCTTCGAGTATGCCTTCGATGTAGTTAGGCTCACCTTGTGATTTAAGGTGGTTAACTACACGATGCACTTCTTCATCTGAAACAAACGCGCCATGTACTCGCACAGGCATGCCGGTACCCGGTGGCATGTACAACATGTCGCCCATGCCCAGCAAAGCTTCCGCACCTTGCTGATCAAGGATAGTCCTTGAATCAATTTTGCTCGATACCTGAAAAGCGATACGCGTTGGAATATTGGCTTTGATCAGACCGGTAATAACATCGACTGAAGGACGTTGAGTCGCCAAGATTAAATGTATGCCTGCAGCACGCGCTTTTTGTGCAATACGTGCGATTAACTCTTCAACTTTTTTACCGACGACCATCATCAGATCAGCTAATTCATCAATGATGATGACGATGGTTGGTAATTTTTCTAGCGGCTCAGGCGCATCGGGAGTAAGGCTGAAAGGATTAGGGATTTTTTCTGATTTTTTATCCGCATCAACAATCTTTTGGTTATAGCCTGCCAAATTACGCACACCCAGCTTGGACATGAGCCGGTAGCGTCGTTCCATTTCATTGACAGCCCAGTTCAAGGCATGGCCTGCCTGACGCATATCGGTAACTACAGGTGCGAGCAAATGGGGAATGCCTTCATAGATAGACAGTTCCAACATTTTGGGATCAATCAAGATCAAACGCACCTGATTTGGATCAGCTTTATACAGCAGTGAAAGTATGGTCGCGTTAATACCGACGGATTTACCGGAACCCGTGGTACCGGCAACTAATAGGTGCGGCATCTTGGCCAGATCGGCCACCATAGGATTACCAGCAATGTCTTTGCCCAGGCCTATGGTGAGTAAGGAGGTATTGTCGTTATAAACCTTGGAGCCAACAATCTCGGTCAAACGCACGATTTGCCGTTTAGGATTAGGCAGCTCCAGGCCCATGTAATTTTTGCCGGGGATAGTCTCTACCACACGTATGGAGGTCAGCGACAAAGCGCGCGCCAGATCGCGGGCAAGATTAACAATCTGACTGCCTTTGACTCCCGTGGCTGGTTCGATTTCATAACGCGTAATTACCGGGCCGGGGTGAGCCGCAACTACACGCACTTCCACGCCGAAATCAGATAATTTTTTCTCGATCAGACGACTGACGAATTCCAGCGTTTCTACACTCACTGTTTCTTGCTCAGTCGGTGGTTCGTCCAGCAATGAAATGGGCGGTAAGTTGGTATCGGGCATATCCAGGAAAAGCGATACCTGCTTTTCTTTTTCTACGCGTTCAGATTTAGGTACCGACACCACTTGCGGCACAATTTGTATAGGCGAGCTTGCCTTGGATTCAACGATGCGGGCACGTTCTTGCTCAACTACTTCTTCACGCTTAACGGCTGCCTCTTGCCCGACTTTGCGATCC
>JAULVH010000165.1:5121-9288 GCA_032111105.1 Burkholderiaceae bacterium
AAAGTGTATTGAGCAAGTTAACAAAACTTTCGATGGCATCGCCCAAGCGCTCTGCGACAGCCAGCCAAGATACATGAAAGCACAAGCTAAAGCCCAGACCAAACAGCATCAGTAAAAATAAAGTACCACCATCAAATCCAAAACTCGACTGGGTACTGGCACCCACCAATTCGCCCAATACTCCGCCTGGGTCGCGCGGCAATTTCACCTTCAGGCTGTACATACGGACAAATTCGAGGCCACAGCTGCCCAAAACCATCAACACAAAACCTGCAAGCCGTATCAAAACCTCGTAGCGGTGGGGTTCTTGTAACTCTTGGCCGAGGATAAATCGTTTAGCCAGGCGGCGATAACTAACCCAGACGGCGGATACCATGGCCACGCACCACCACCAGGCAGAAAAACCAAAGATATAAAACATCAGATCAGACAACCAGGCACCCGCCGAGCCACCCCAATTAACGGGTTTGGTTGACATTCCAGCATGCGACCATCCTGAATCGGCGGTCGAGTAGGTAAACATTACCAGGGTTAAGTAGACACAAACCGCCGCCAACAGCAGCCAGCGCGCCTCGGAAAGCAAGCGTATGAGTCGATTCGGCAGTGCGTCAGGGGGGGCAGCCGGCGGTGTACGGGTGTAGGTGGGGGTATTTCGGCTCATGACATTCACGTTTCTAAAGGCTATCCAGTAGCGCGCCTTCAGTTCATCTATAATTTCGTTGTGATTTTTGCGGAACTATCGCATGGATCGATACAGGATGATACTCCCTCCGGTAAGCAATTTCTCCTTTCGCAGCGTTAGCACAGTATCTATTCACTTACTCATTTCAAAAGATTTTCATGTCCAACCCTAAACATGCTCGTGTCTTAATTATTGGCTCCGGCCCCGCAGGCTACAGTGCTGCCGTCTACGCAGCGCGCGCCAACCTCAAACCTGTGCTCATTACAGGGGTAGAACAAGGCGGTCAGTTGATGACCACCACCGATGTCGAAAACTGGCCGGGTGACCCCATGGGCGTGCAAGGTCCAGAGCTCATGCAGCGACTCCTGCAGCATGCAGAGCGCTTTAATACCGAGATTATCTTTGATCAGATCCACACCACCCATCTGTCAGAAAAGCCAATTCGCTTAGTCGGCGACTCAGGCGTTTACACCTGCGATGCACTCATTATTGCCACCGGCGCATCTGCCCAGTACCTGGGTCTGCCATCCGAGCAGCATTTCATGGGCAAAGGGGTTTCAGCCTGCGCTACCTGCGATGGTTTTTTCTACAAAAACCAAGAAGTCGCGGTTATTGGTGGCGGCAATACCGCAGTTGAAGAAGCGCTCTATTTATCCAACATTGCTAGCAAAGTAACGGTCGTGCATCGTCGTGACAAATTCCGTGCAGAGCCTATTTTGATAGATCGATTGATGGCGAAAGTCGACGAAGGAAAAGTCGTCATACGCTGGAATCACACTCTGGAGGAAGTCACGGGTGACGATAGCGGCGTAACAGGTATGGTGATCCGCTCCACCGAAGACAACAAAACGACGCCACTGACTCTGCACGGACTTTTCATCGCCATAGGCCACAAACCCAACACCCATATTTTTGATGGGCAGCTGGCTATGCAAAATGGTTACATCATTACGAAAAGCGGACTCGCTGGCATGGCCACGATGACGAGTATCGAAGGTGTGTTTGCCGCTGGCGATGTGCAAGATCATGTTTACCGTCAGGCGATTACCAGCGCCGGAACGGGTTGCATGGCCGCGTTGGATGCACAACGCTATCTGGAGAGCCAGGAATAAACGCTAGTAACGGCATCGCCGTCTCCGTCTGTTACCTCGCAGTTCCCATCAGGAGACCTGCATGATCAAGGACCTTGCCGAACTCAAGGCGCTAAAACAGCGACTCAAATTACGCGCTGAAGCCGCTGCACTGGCTGAACAACAACGGCGGGAACGTGAACGCGAAGCGAACCTGTTTCGCACCAGCGTAGGCGAAGTTGAACCACTTAAAAGTCCGTCCAGAGTAGTAACGCCTCTACCTCGTCCTCAGCCCATCGCACACCAGCGGCTGGCTGACGATGAGGCCGCTCTGCATGAATCTTTATCCGACGAATTCAGTATCGATACGCTGCTTGAAGTCGATGAAACACTAAGCTTTGTGCGCGGCGGTATAGGGCCCGATGTATTGCGCAAATTACGCGGCGGTGGGTGGGTAACTCAGGATCAGCTGGATTTACATGGCTTACGTACAGATCAAGCACGTGAAGCGTTAAGTCAGTTCATTCGCGATTCGGTCAAACGCGGAATGCGCTGCGTACGCATTATTCACGGAAAAGGTCTGGGCTCGCTAGGGAAAAAACCTGTGTTGAAAAACAAGGTCAGAAACTGGCTGGTGCAAAAAGATGAGGTATTGGCTTTTTGTCAGGCGCGCGCTGCGGATGGTGGCAGCGGCGCGCTGATGGTTCTGCTTAAGGGCTAGCTCAGTCGCCTTAAACGGCGTCTGATCCTGTTTCACCGGTACGTATGCGTATTACTTGTTCGACTGAGCGGACAAAAATTTTGCCATCGCCAATCTTGCCTGTACGCGCGGCCTTAACGATAGCGTCCACGGCACGATCAAGCACATCTTCTGTGACGACGGCTTCCAGTTTTACTTTGGGCAGAAAATCAACCACATACTCTGCTCCGCGGTACAACTCAGTATGGCCTTTCTGACGACCAAAACCCTTAACTTCGGTGACGGTCAGGCCAGTAACGCCCACGCTGGCCAGTGCCTCGCGGACCTCGTCGAGTTTAAACGGCTTGATGACGGCGGTGATCTGCTTCACGGTGTGCTCCTCTGGGTAGTATTAGATGTTAACAACGGATTTTACTCTTTGAAGCGTGAGGTAATCGGGTAGCGCCAATCACGACCAAACGCACGGTGCGTCACACGCGGCCCTACCGGCGCCTGCCTGCGCTTGTATTCATTAATTTTTATCAGTCGGACAATCCGATCAACATCTTCTTGACGATACCCTGCTGCGAGCAGTTCTGCAACGCCCTTCCCCTCTTCCATGTACATACGCAGTATGCCGTCGAGCACTTCATAAGGCGGCAGAGAGTCTTGATCGGTTTGATTGGGGCGCAATTCAGCCGAAGGTGCACGAGTCAAAATGCGTTCTGGAATGATCTCACTGATGCTATTTCGATAATAACAAAGCTTGTATACCAAGGTCTTGGCTATGTCTTTAATCACCGCGTAGCCACCTGCCATGTCGCCGTACAAAGTGCAGTAGCCTGTGGCCATCTCGCTTTTATTGCCCGTGGTGAGAACAATAGAGCCCGACTTGTTAGACAAGGCCATCAACAGGGTTCCGCGTATGCGCGCCTGAATATTTTCTTCGGTTGCATCTTCGGCCAGATTGGCAAATTCAAAATCAAGTGAATGGCGAAAAGCAGTAAAGCAATCAGAGATAGGTATCTCGTCGTAGCGCACATTCAAACGATTCACCATGTCACGCGAATCTACCCATGAAATTTCGGCGGTGTAATCCGACGGCATCATGACAGCACGTACATTGTCAGCACCCAAGGCATCAACTGCAATAGCTAAGGTGAGCGCGGAATCCACCCCACCCGACAAACCGATGATCGCGCCTGGAAAGCCATTTTTACCCAAGTAATCTCGCACACCCAGCACTAGTGCTTCATAGACTTGGGCTTCGAGTGAGAGCGGTTCAGGAAGTGGCTGCGACTTAGGCAGTCCTTGTTCGAATTCAACCAGCGTCAATGATTCTTTAAAAGATGGCAGCTGCACGCGCACCTCTCCAGCGGCGTCCATCACAAAAGAGCCGCCATCAAACACTAATTCATCTTGAGCACCGATGAGATTTGCGTAGACCAGCGCCATACCTTGCTTAATGACATTTTCTCGCATCACATCGAGGCGCAGATGCTGTTTGTTCATGTGATAAGGCGAGGCATTGGGTACCAACAAAACCTGTGCCCCTGCAGCGCGCGCACGCGCGGGCATCTCGGGATACCAGGTGTCTTCACAAATGTTGATGGCAAAGCAAATACCGTTGAGATCAAACGTACAAACGTCATCCGCTGCAACGAAATAGCGTTTCTCATCAAAGACGGTGTAATTGGGTAAGGCGTGCTTGCAGTAGCTTTTAAGGACGCGGCCAT
>JAULVH010000165.1:9298-11427 GCA_032111105.1 Burkholderiaceae bacterium
ATCGTTCAGGTCGGCCAGTTCCTTGGCCAGCGCCTGCAACGCTAATTCTGATTTTGCGTAGAATGAGTGCCGAAGCAGCAAGTCTTCTGGCGGATATCCAACCAAAGACAATTCGGGCGTAAGGACAATATCTGCGCCCAACGCAGCGGCTTGACGAGCAGCGGCGGCAATGCGTTGACTATTTCCGGCAAGATCACCCACTGTACTGTTGATCTGCGCGATAGCGACGTTAACTAAGCCCAAACGATTCATTGGTAACCATGCTTCAAAGAGGCTAAACCTGCAAAACCAGAATTATCGCACGCGTATCCTTTCCTCTCTTGCCGAGGTAGATCAAAGCCGCTGGGACCAGCTCGTTAATTCGCAGCCGGAGTCCAATCCTTTCCTTTCGTATGCTTTTTTGCATGCACTGCATGAATCCGGCAGTGCCAGTGAAAAAACCGGCTGGCAGCCTCAGTACCTGACGATCTGGCAAAACGATATCTTGGTCGCCGCTTTGCCGATGTACGCAAAATTTCACTCCTATGGTGAATATGTCTTTGACTGGGCGTGGGCCGATGCCTACCGACGCAATGGATTGGAATACTACCCAAAGCTGCTTTCCGCTATTCCATTTACACCGGTAACGGGCGCGCGACTGATAGCCATAGATTCATCAGCACGACTAGCCTTGGTGCATGCCCTCACAGCGATACAGAAAAAAAATGATCTGTCCTCCACGCACATTCTTTATCCGCCCGAGAACGAAGCGCGCATATTAGAAGAGCACGGATTCATCCTGCGCAAAGGGATACAGTTTCATTGGAAGAATCAGGGCTATTCTAGTTTTGACGAATTTCTCTCAACCCTAGAACAAAAAAAACGAAAAAATATACGCGCTGAACGACGCAAGGTAAATGAAGCTGGCATCACCTTACGTCAGCTACCGGGTATTGATGCTAAAGAATCTGACTGGGAATTTTTTAAGCGCTGCTATGACCATACCTATCGCGCTCATTACTCGACGCCTTATTTAAATTTAGATTTCTTTCATCGCATCGGCACAACCATGCCTGAAAATATTTTAATGGTGATCGCTGAACGTGAGGGCCTACCTATCGCATCATCATTATTGATTCATGATCAGAATGAGCTGTATGGCCGATATTGGGGCGCGCTGGAACAACACCCTTGCCTGCATTTTGAGACGGCCTACTATCAGCCGCTGGAATTTTGTATCGCTAATAAAATTGCTGCATTTGAAGGTGGCGCGCAGGGCGAACACAAAATGGCCCGAGGCTTTTTGCCTCAACAAACATGGTCAGCTCATTGGTTAGCTCACTCAGGATTTGCCAATGCAGTCGAACAATTTTTGGACGAAGAAGGAAAAGGAATCGAAAACTATGTAGACGAACTCAACGAACGAAATCCGTTTAAAAGTTAATCGACTCCATAAAAAAAGGCACCAACTTTGTGGTGCCTTCTGTTTAAAGCGACAGCGACAGCCGCATCAGAAATTCGGCTTGCTTGCAGCCTTCTTGTAATTATCAACGCCCGTCATGATCTCTGCGCGTGCATCATCCGGCCCAAACCAACCTTCAACTTTGACCCATTTGCCAGGTTCCAAATCTTTGTAGTGTTCAAAGAAATGTTGGATCTGCTGTAGACGCAGCACATTCATGTCGTCTGGTTTTTGCCAATGCGTATAAATCGGCAGCACTTTATCAACCGGTACAGCCAGTACTTTGGCATCGCCGCCAGATTCATCTTGCATCTTCAAAACGCCTATAGGACGGCAACGCACCACCACGCCCGCGAGTAAAGGAAACGGGGTAATGACCAACACGTCAACAGGATCACCATCGTCAGCAATGGTATGCGGCACGTAACCGTAATTACACGGGTAGTGCATCGCTGTGCCCATAAAACGATCGACAAAAATCGCTCCGGATTCCTTATCAACTTCATACTTGATGGGATCGGCATTCATAGGGATTTCGATGACCACATTAAAATCATCAGGCAAATTACGGCCAGCCGGTACCAGATTCAAACCCATTTTTACCTCAAATAATAAATAAAATAGAAATTACGCAACGGGCGATTATAGCGGCACAGGCTTTCGGTGCGCTTACGCCATGAACGACGGT
>JAULVH010000166.1:0-7696 GCA_032111105.1 Burkholderiaceae bacterium
TCAGTAAGCGCGCGCGTGGTTGCTGCTTTAATCGCTGTGAGTCGAATAATGTGAAAACCAAAGTCAGACTGAACGAGATCGCTGATCTCTCCCTCTTTTAAGCTGTAGGCGGCATCCTCAAATGGTTTAACCATCATGCCTTTGCCGAAGAAATCCAAGTCACCACCGCGCTCTGCGGACCCCGTATCTTGAGAATTTTCTTTTGCCAATTTTGCAAAATCACTAGGATTTTTACGTAGCTGTGCGAGTAGTTTTTCTGCTTTGGCTTTGGCGACAGCTTTATCAGCGGCAGATGCATCTTTATTCGCAGAGATCAGTATGTGGCTGGCACGACGCTGTTCATCTGTTTTGTAACGGGCCAGATTTTGATCGTAATAGGCTTTGATGTCGGCTTCGCTGATGACTATTTTATCTTCGACAATATCAGGATTAAAAACGACAAATTCTGCCTTGATGGTTTCTGGCAAGGCAAATTGTTCAGGATGCTGTTTGTAATACTCTTCAGCCATCGCATCGGTGATTTTTACTTGCGAGCGAAATGACTGAAGGGGAAGAACTAGTTCCTGAACTTCACGTGCCTGCTGATTTAGTGACGACACACGCGACACGACCGACTTAGGTGAAAAAGCTGTTCCCTGAATAACGGCATTCATTTGTTGCACTGCCAAGTCGTGCTTAAGGCCTGCTTCGAATTTTTCGGGGGTTAATCCCTGAGCAGCCAGCAACTGCTGATAACGCTGTTTATCAAACTGCCCGTCTGGATTTTTTAGACCAGGAATTTCTATAATGGTGTTGCGCAAAGTATCGTTGGATACCGAGAGATTATTTTCGACGACATGCGCCGACATCGCTCTTTGTGCGAGTAAATTTTCCAGTACACCCTGACGCGCTTCAGGTGAATCAAACATCGTTGGATTAAATTGCTCACCAAAGACTTGTTTGAAACGCTCAACTTGCCTGGCCTGAGCCGCATCCCATTCGCGCTGAGTGATGTTTTGCCCAGCGACTTTGGCAACCGGCGTTTCTTTGTCGCTCATGCGCAAATAGCTTTCGATTCCGAAAAATGCGAAAGAAGGAAAAATGATAAGCAGCAGAATGAACTGCATTAAACGCTGATGGGTACGAATGAACTCAAGCATGGCGGGTACTCGGCGAAGGTCTCCAGCCCCTGATAACTAAGGGCTTTTTTATACAAACTAAACCAGCTTAAGATAATCAAAAAAAAATTATCACTAGCTAGCGCGTCTTGGCTGATTAATCTACTAACGTACTGGTAAAAAAAAAGGCGAACATGAAGTTCGCCTTTTTCGAGTCTGGCGGAGTGGACGGGACTCGAACCCGCGACCCCCGGCGTGACAGGCCGGTATTCTAACCGACTGAACTACCACTCCCGATACTACCTAAAACTTAACTATGACTGATTGGTGGGTGCTGAGAGGCTCGAACTCCCGACCTACGCCTTGTAAGGGCGCCGCTCTACCAACTGAGCTAAGCACCCCATGAAACTCGATTAACTCGTTTCGACTTAGTCAGCCACTCCGGTGTATGTCACTACCCCGGAAAAGGCGTTAGTTTAACGCATCTTTAAGCGCTTTGCCAGGCTTAAATTTTGGCACCTTAGATGCGCCAATTTGTATTTCTTCACCAGTGCGTGGATTACGTCCTGTGCGTGCAGCGCGTGCGCTGACAGCAAAGGTACCAAATCCAGCGAGTGTGACTGTGCCATCTTGTTTAAGTGTCGCCGTGACAGAATCAATTACGGCTTCGAGTGCGCGACTAGCAGACGCTTTTGAAATATCAGCGGCCTTCGCGATTTCATCTATAAGTTCAGTTTTGTTCACTGACTCCCCCTGGGAAGTGTTGTTGAATTTATTTCGGCTGCCAAAAAGTTTACAAACAAACTGGCTCGAATGTTGCAGAAAATACCGCAGCAAGTATTAGACTAGTCGCGACCATTGGTGTCAAGAAATTTACTCGGCGACTTTGCTGAAGAATGGTTATTTGGCTGTTATTTAAATCGTATAAATTACATAAACATACGATGAAAAAAGCTGTAACTCATTGATTCACATAGCACGATCACTTAATTTATTATGACTTACAGGAATGTCACAATAGAAAAAATATTCATAAAAAATTTGCATCAATAAAGCGCTGCGACGAGCGCTTTATTGATCACAAAATGTTTACTCAGTGCTTGACAACGGCTGGATCTTTTGTACCTTCAGCTGCTTTTACTGCAGCAGCAGGTGCCGCTTCTTCTTCAGTCAATGGAACAGGGTGACGCTCAAGTGCTATTTCTAACACCTTATCGATCCACTTTACCGGAACAATTTCAAGACCATTTTTTACATTCTCTGGAATGTCTGCAAGATCTTTTACATTTTGTTCGGGAATCAAAACGGTTTTAATACCACCACGTAAGGCTGCAAGTAATTTTTCTTTCAATCCACCGATAGGAAGCACTTCTCCACGCAGTGTAATCTCGCCTGTCATCGCAACATCTGCTCTTACAGGTATGCCCGTGAACACAGACACCATCGCCGTGGTCATCGCAATACCTGCAGAAGGACCATCTTTAGGTGTTGCGCCTTCGGGGACGTGTATGTGGATATCGGTTTTTTCGAATACATCACTCTTAATACCCAAAATCCTGGCACGACTGCGAACTACTGTGCGCGCAGCTTCTATGGACTCTTTCATGACGTCACCCAAGGTACCGGTGCGTATGATGTTGCCTTTGCCTGGCATGTTCATGGATTCTATGGTGAGCAGATCACCGCCCACTTCAGTCCACGCCAAACCAACCACTTGTCCAATCTGATTGTCTTTATCGGCTACACCAAAGTCGTATCGACGAACGCCCAGAAATTTTCCGAGATTTTTCGCATTAACAGTGATTTTGTTCTCTTGCTTCTTCAAGAGCATCAATTTCACTACTTTGCGACAAATTTTGTATATTTCACGTTCTAGCGAACGTACACCCGCTTCTCGAGTGTAATAACGAATGATGTCGCGAACAGCTGATTCAGCGACACTGATTTCGCTATCTTTGAGACCATTGTTTTTTATCTGCTTAGGCAGTAAATAACGCTGGGCGATATTAATTTTTTCATCGTCCGTGTAGCCGGAGAGACGAATTACTTCCATACGATCGAGCAAAGCCGGAGGTATGTTCAGTGAATTGGCCGTCGCCACGAACATGACATCGGAAAGATCAAAATCCACCTCAACATAGTGGTCGGCAAACGTGTGATTTTGTTCCGGATCTAAAACTTCCAATAAAGCAGACGCAGGATCGCCGCGGAAATCTTGTCCCAACTTATCTATTTCATCCAACAGAAACAGGGGATTGCGAACGGTTGATTTAGTCAGGCTCTGTAATATCTTGCCCGGCATGGAACCGATATAGGTACGGCGATGGCCACGAATTTCGGCTTCATCGCGAACACCACCCAACGCCATACGTACAAATTTACGATTGGTTGCGCGAGCAATCGACTGACCCAGCGAGGTCTTACCGACGCCCGGTGGTCCGACGAAGCAAAGTATCGGAGCTTTTACTTTTTCTACACGCTGTTGAACAGCAAGATACTCAAGTATGCGTTCTTTAATTTTATCCAAGCCGTAGTGATCATCTTCGAGCACTTTTTCAGCATGGCTGAGATCGTGATTCACCTTGGATTTTTTCTTCCACGGCAAACCAATCAAGACATCAATATAGTTGCGTACAACTGTCGCTTCAGCCGACATGGGCGACATCAGCTTTAATTTTTTGAGTTCGCTCTGAGCTTTTTCTCTAGCTTCTTTAGGCATTTTGGCAGCGATGATCTTTTTATCTAGTTCTTCAAGATCAGCACCTTCTTCGCCCTCGCCCAGCTCTTTTTGTATCGCTTTGACTTGTTCGTTTAAGTAGTACTCACGCTGAGATTTTTCCATCTGGCGTTTAACGCGACCACGTATACGTTTTTCAACTTGAAGAATATCCAACTCAGCTTCTAGTTGTCCCAATAAATGTTCATGACGTTTCGCGACGTTGAAAATTTCGAGGATCACCTGCTTCTGCTCCAGCTTCAAAGGCAAGTGAGCAGCGATGGTGTCAGCCAGTCGACCGGCATCATCAATACCGGCTAACGAGGTCAAAATCTCAGGAGGAATTTTCTTGTTGAGTTTTACGTACTGATCAAACTGCTGAACGATGGCGCGGCGCATGGCCTCTACCTCGGACTCATCGCCGGCTTCATATTCAACAGGAGACAGATCAGCAACAAAATGCGTTTCTACTTCACTGATGCTGTGTATGCGCGCTCGTTGTGCACCCTCAACTAAAACCTTTACGGTTCCGTCGGGCAGCTTGAGCATTTGGAGAATATTGGCTATGCAGCCTATCTCATAAATATCATCGGCCGAGGGTTCATCTTTGGCGGCGGCTTTTTGTGCCGCAAGCATGATGCTTTTCCCCTGCTCCATTGCGGCTTCAAGCGCCTTGATGGATTTGGGCCTTCCTACGAAAAGCGGTATCACCATATGCGGGAACACCACTACATCACGCAAAGGCAACAAGGGCAGTTGAGTGGGTTCTGAAAAATGTGAAGTCATGGTCATTGCAAGCCTTTTGAACTAACTTTTAGTTATGTTGGAACGGTTTGGCCGATCACAAGCCCTATTAAGTAATTAACGTTACAACACGTAGTAATTCCACTCTTTACGACTTCCAAATCTTACGGCTACTGTGTTCTGCTTGCATGCTGACGGTCGGCAATTTCGCAAAGCTGAAAAAATGACATTAAAAAAAAAGCCACGCACGAGTGTCCCCGGGTGGCTTTCATTTTTGAAGCCGGCGTGCTCATTAATTGAGTCGATTGTACTGCTTTTGTTCAAAAAACCGCCCATAAATGGGTATTTAAACGTGTTTTTTGCAAAAAATTCAGCTTTTTCACTTATCGACTTACTTAGCACCCGATACTTTTTGCGGTTCATGATAGATGAGCAGGGGTTTGGCACCATTATTAATGGTGTTTTCATCCACGACCACTTTGGCAACATTCTGCTCATTGGGTAGTTCAAACATAACATCTAACAAAGCATGCTCAACGATAGACCTCAAACCACGAGCACCCGTCTTGCGTGCCAGTGCTTTTTTAGCGATGGCGTGTAAACCACCCGGTCTGATTTCCAGCTCGGCGCCTTCCATCTCTAAAAGCTTGGAATACTGCTTGATCAGAGCGTTCTTGGGTTCAAGCAGTATCTGGATCAACGCTTCTTCACTTAATTCAGACAAGGTAGCAACCACGGGCAAACGACCGACTAGTTCGGGAATAAGGCCAAATTTGATTAAATCTTCTGGCTCAGCATCGCGCATAACATCACTGGCGCTACGCTCTGATTGGCTCTTAACATTAGCAGAGAAGCCGATACCACTCTTTTCGGAGCGGTTAGAAACGATTTTAGCTAAGCCATCAAACGCACCACCACAAATAAACAATATATTCGTGGTGTCGATCTGAACAAAATCTTGGTTAGGGTGCTTGCGCCCACCTTGTGGAGGAACAGATGCCATTGTTCCTTCTATCAGCTTTAGCAAAGCCTGCTGCACGCCCTCGCCTGATACATCGCGAGTTATAGAAGGGTTATCTGATTTGCGCGAGATCTTATCGATTTCATCGATGTAAACAATACCTCGCTGTGCCTTCTCGACCTCGTAATTACAGTTCTGCAGAAGTTTCTGAATAATGTTTTCTACGTCTTCGCCTACGTAACCGGCCTCAGTGAGCGTTGTAGCGTCAGCAATCACAAACGGTACGTTGAGCATACGTGCCAAGGTCTGAGCAAGCAGAGTTTTACCTGAGCCCGTAGGACCAACGAGCAAAATATTACTCTTAGCTAATTCAACTTCATCTTTTTTACCCAGATGACGTAAACGCTTGTAATGGTTGTAAACCGCTACGGACAAGGTACGTTTTGCTCCGTCTTGCCCAATAACGTATTGGCCAAGCAGGTCAAAAATTTCTTGAGGCGTAGGAAGATCGGATTTGGGGCTACCCACAGTTTCGACGGTGGAGGCCTCATCACGAATGATGTCATTGCACAAGTCTATGCACTCGTCGCAGATGAACACGGAGGGGCCAGCTATAAGCTTTTTAACCTCGTGTTGGCTCTTACCGCAAAATGAGCAATAAAGTAACTTTTCGCCGCTGGAAGACTTTTTATCGGACATGAGCAAGCAAAATGGTTGAATTTGCGTCGATCTTACCTGCGAATTCGCAATCCGTCACGCAGGCAAGCCGAAGACCGGACACCTTATATGGCTACCGGAGTGATAATTATCAAAAAAATATTATTCGGCGCGGTGCGTAAGCACCTTATCTATCATGCCGTATTCCACCGCTTGTTCAGCAGACATAAAGTTGTCTCTGTCGGTGTCACGACCGATTTGATCAATAGCCTGTCCAGTATTTTCGGACAGGATGGCATTGAGTCGTTCGCGCAGGTAGAGAATTTCTCGAGCCTGAATTTCTATGTCCGACGCCTGACCACTCGCGCCACCCAAAGGCTGGTGAATCATGATGCGGGAGTTTGGCAAGGAAAAACGCTTACCCTTGGTACCTGCAGCCAACAAAAAAGCGCCCATAGAGGCAGCCAAACCTGTGCATAACGTAGACACGTCGGGCTTGATAAATTTCATGGTGTCAAAAATGGCTAAGCCTGCTGACACCGAACCACCCGGCGAGTTGATATAGAAGGAGATGTCCTTGTCTGGATTCTCGCTCTCGAGAAAAAGTAACTGAGCTACGATGACATTGGCCGTGTGATCGTTCACAGGACCAACCAAAAAAATTACTCGTTCTTTTAGCAAACGCGAGTAAATATCGTAGGCGCGCTCACCGCGGCCACTCTGTTCAACCACCACGGGCACCATACCGAGCATGTCGGTATCTATCGCTGATCTACGATGGATGCTATCAGTCATTTGATTTCCCATAATTACTGTAGGGCTTCAGATCTCGTGCAAACGATCCTCGGCAAACCAAAAAAAATTCTAATGCGTTACAGCGCGTATCTCTAAAATGAAATGGGAGATTAATTCTCAGACGGATTACTCATCAATTCATCAAACGGGACAGTCACTTCTTTCACCTTGGCTTTTTCCAACACAAACTTAACTACGTTTTCTTCCACAACCATCGCTTCTATTTCAGCTAAACGATTGCGGTCGCTGTAGTAGTACTTCAATACCTGTTGGGGTTCTTCATAAGCCTTAGCGAATTCCTCAATGTACGCCTTTATTTGCTCAGGCGTTGCATGCAGCGAATTAGCTTTAACCAATTCAGAGAAAATTAGCCCTATCCGCACCCGACGATCTGCCTGTTGGGTAAAAAGATCTGCTGGGAACGGCATGTTTTTAACGTCGACGCCGCGCTGCTTCATGTCTTCTTTAGTCATACTGGCAAGACGCTCGGACTCTTGCTCTAGCAAGGCCTTAGGTACATCCAGCTCAGCCACTTTAACTAGAGCATCAAGCACACTCGCCTTAGTGCGAGTTTTAATACGGCTACCCACTTCGCGCTCTAAGTTTGCACGCACGTCATCACGCATTTTTTGCAAGTCGCCATCGGGCGTACCCAACATGCGCGCAAAGTCGGCATCAACCTCAGGCAAGTGTGCCCATTCAACATTTTTAACTGTGATGGAAAAC
>JAULVH010000167.1:0-5362 GCA_032111105.1 Burkholderiaceae bacterium
GCCACAAAAATAAAAATGATTATTGACACTTTAGAGAATCCACGTGTTGTCGCCGTGCCCGAGAACCCCGGCTTCGGCCTGATCTATACCAACCGCATGTTCACCCAGCACTACACGCCTGAACAGGGCTGGCATGATGCGCGCATACAGGCCTTTGGCCCCTTGCCCTTGCATCCGGTGGCGCAGGTACTCCATATCGGTCTGGCTATTTTTGAAGGCACCAAGGCGTATCGCCGTCCGGATGGTCATCTCAATTTATTCCGCGTTGACCGCAATATGGCACGACTGAATCGCTCGGCCATTCGCCTTGGAATGCCGCAAATCGATTCCGAGACGCATATTGGCCATATCGAAGCCTTAGTCAGACTTGAGCATGAATGGGTACCGCGTCTGCCCGGTTGTACACTCTACATTCGCCCGGTCGTCATCAGCACGGAAGAAACGCTGGAAGTCCGCGTGGGCCGCAAATTCTTGCATTACATTTTTCTGAGTCCGGTAGGGCCTTATTTTCCCAAGGGTTTCAATCCGGTTTCTGTGCATATCTCTCATGAATATGTACGCGCTGTGCGTGGCGGCACCGGCGAAGCCAAAACTACTGCCAATTACGCTGGCACCGTGCATGTTGCAGAGCAAGTTCGGCCCTTGGGTTATGAGCAGGTATTGTGGCTGGATGCGATTGAACGCCGCTATGTCGAGGAAGTCGGCGCGATGAATATCATGTTCGTGCGCGACGGCAAGCACATCATTACACCGGCTTTATCAGGCAGCATTTTGCATGGCGTCACCCGTGAATCGGTGCTTCAGCTGGCACCAGATTTGGGTTACACGGTCAGCGAAGAAAAAATCGATGTTGATGAGATGCTGGCTGACATAGAAAAAGGTCGCATCACTGAAGCTTTTGGTGTGGGCACTGCCGCAGTAGTCGCTCCGGTCGGAAAGTTTGGTTATAAGGATAAAGAGTACCGCATCAACAATGAACAAACCGGGCCGGTAGCCCAGCACCTGTACACCGCACTGACAGACATACAGTTTGGTCGCGCACCTGATCCTTATGGATGGATACGCCAGATCAAAGTGGATTGACCACTTCCTGATTATTTATGTGAAGCTGCGCTGGCAAAGCACGTCACCGGGGTGAGCTGGACGCAGATTCCTGGGCCAAATCTAGGTCGGGGGCGCCACAAAATAAAGCTCAACAGAGACCTTTAATGCCAGTCAGTTAAGCCGAGAATTTTGTCAAATCATTGAAAATTCGAACGTCGCTGTGAACAAAACCACAATGCGCAGATACAGACCAAAGCCAGAAAATTCGTGAATCACTTCGCGGTGATATGCTTGAGAACAACACGGTAAAGGAGAGAGATGGGTTTTCTGCTAGACGGTCAATTTTGGGAAACGGCCAGCTTCGTGATGACGGTAGTTGGCTTGCCTTTCGCGATCTTCATCTTCATTTGGGAACAGCATCGCCAGCGCGATGCCGAAGATGAAGAGGCTTACCAGTTACTGCAGAACGCCTACAACGAGTTCCTAAAGATTGTACTCGCCAACCCGGATCTTAAACTGCGCACCGCCGACGCAACCCCGAACATGACCGACGAGCAGCGCGAGCGCATGCTGATTATTTTCGAAATGCTGATCGCACTGTTTGAGCGTGCCTACATCGTTGCATGGGAGCCGGACCTTTCCGACGTTGCACAGCGACGCTGGAATTCCTGGGACGACTACATGCGCGAATGGTGCCGGCGGAAAGAATTTCACGCGCTGCTACCGCAATTACTGCGGGGTGAGGACCCGGAATTCTCTGCCTACATTCAAAGGGTGGATGCCGAAGAATGGGAGGCTTCCGCTACCGGCTGTTGAACCCTTCTCGTCCCGATGAGTGTTTCAGGCGCTCATCGACCAGAGCGCACCGAATAAACATTTTCACCGTACGCCAAGGCCAGCCAAAGCACATTCGCCTTGAGGTCGCCACTGAGCGCCTCCATCCGCCCCAGCGTACCGACCAACGCCAGAACGGGGCTAGAGGCAAATCCAAGGTTCAGATTCGCTTGCGCGACAAATCCCGAGCCTGCATTAATCCCGCCACTATCCGCTGCGCCGCTCAACAACTCCCCTTCAGCGTAAATGAAGGGGAAGTTGTAGCCAATATAAGGCTGAGAAATACGTATCGCCCCATCGTTGGGGAAACTCACGGTTGACATGCCCAATCCAAACGGCGATCCGAAGTACCCTTGTGACTGCAGCAGCTGGAAACCGGTTTCGAAGATAAAATCTTGGCGTTCGACCAGAACGCTTCGGTGATCTGGGCAAAATGACGATCCAGGCGGAGGCACAAGGCAAACCCATGGCGGCCTTTGACTCCATCATTTAATAAGACTTAAAATACCATATGCTTGAATTTTCAAACGGTGATTACCTATCGTATTCCCCGCATCCATCCGCGTCGACTTTGGCGCAATGGCTTGAGGAAAGCAATGACATTACCTGTCAAATTCTGAGTAATATTTCATTAGTGGATGAGTCAGTTCCTCGTCTCAATATTTTAAATCCCCCTCTTTGGGAATTTGGTCACTTAACTTGGTTCCATGAATTTTGGGTACACCGAGATGGCCAGACTAACAAGCCATCCTTATTGAAGGGTGCCGACTACTTATTCAACTCCTCAAAAATGGCACACCAGGATCGGTGGTCCACGCCAATGCCGTCATTAGCTAATCTACTCGAATACAACCAAAGTGTTGTTGAACAGACCGGACAATTACTTTCTACATCAATTGATAACAAAACCAAGTACTTTATTCAGCTGGCGATTTTTCATCAGGATATGCACAATGAGGCCTTTGCCTACATGTGGCAAACTATGGGACGCCCTTTACCATTTGCACCACTATCCGAGACACGTGCGCTTGAGGACGATAAACAAGATTGGATTCATTTTCCAAAAACCGCAATCCAAGCCGGTTCAATGCGCTACTCTGGATTTATTTTTGACAATGAAAAGTGGGGACACTCTATTGACCTACCCTCATTTGATATCGCGAATAAACCGGTAACTAACGCTGACTATTTAATCTTTATTGAATCGCAAGCGAATCTATCTGATCTAAACCCTGTTGCGCCACCCTCTTATTGGAAGAAAGAGGGTGATATTTGGCTTGAGCGATTTTTTAATCAATGGATTCCTTTAAATCCTACATCTGCCGTGCGACATGTAAGTTATGTGGATATTCAGCGTTTTTGCGCATACAACCAAGTGCGTTTACCTAGCGAACATGAGCTCAGTCTGTTGATGTCCCAAAAAGAGATGGTGTGGCAGCCTTCTAACCTTTGGGAGTGGACTAGCAGTACCTTTGCACCCTTCCCTGGATTTACCACTGACCCCTATTCTGATTACTCAAAGCCTTGGTTTGATGGTAACTATCAGGTATTAAAGGGTTGGAGCATGTTCACCCCGGAGCGTTTGAGGCGAAGCGCATTTCGTAACTTTTACCAACGTAATAGAATCGACCATTTTTGTGGCTTCCGCACGTGCTCACCTTAAATTGGGTAAGCTCTTGTAAGTGTTTGCTTGCCCTAATTACTAAATTTTATGACTACTATCTATAACGGCCGGCTGACCTCTTTATCGCATGGAGGAGGCTGTGGCTGCAAGATTGCACCTGGCATCCTAAGTGACATCCTAAAGTCGTCACCGATCCGCAATCTACCTGCTGAACTATTAGCAAGTTCTGATAACAATGAGGATGCCGCCGTTTACCAGATTAATGAGAATCAAGCGATCGTTGCTACGACAGATTTCTTCATGCCAATCGTTGATGATCCCTTTGAGTTTGGACGTATTGCGGCAACCAATGCAATTTCAGATATCTATGCAATGGGAGCACAACCCCTTTTTGCACTTGCGTTATTAGGTATGCCCATTCAAGTTTTACCGTTAGAGGTTATTCAACAAGTGTCTGCTGGAGGAGAGTCTGTCTGTAATGATGCTGGCATCATGATCGCCGGCGGCCACTCAATTGACACAGTAGAACCCATTTATGGCTTGGTAGCGATCGGCGTCATCGATCCAAAAAAATTAAAACGTAATAACGGTGCCAGATTTGGTGACAGCATTATTTTAAGCAAACCCCTAGGTGTGGGCATTCTTTCTGCGGCACTGAAAAAAGAGATTCTCTCGAAGTCTGGGTATGAAGAGATGATCTCACTCACTACCAAGCTAAATAAACCTGGAGTAGCACTATCTCAACTTGAAGGCGTACATGCTCTAACCGATGTCACGGGCTTTGGTTTAGCAGGACACCTCCTTGAAATGGCCAGAGGCTCTAAATTAATGGCTCAGGTGGATTGGAGTTCCATTCCGGTTATTCAGGAAGCGGTTGAGCATGTCAAAGCAGATATTTTTACTGGTGCATCTACTCGAAACTGGGCTGGGTACGGTAACGAGGTCAACCTCGCAAACAATCTAGGACTGTGGCAACGAAACCTCTTAACCGATCCACAGACAAGTGGCGGCTTACTCATTGCATGCGCCCCCGAACAAGAAGCAGAAGTGCTTAATATCCTTAATGCCGACGGCTTTACTAGTGCAAAGAAGATAGGTCACTTTGCTGCAGGTACTGGCCTATCTGTTGCTTAATCATTTTTTACCTAACTGGAAGACCGCGTCATGAAATTCTTGCAAATGGATGTGCTCAGAAAATTTCTGTCGCTACTACTCGCTTATGGCATTACCTGTACTGGAGCCTTAGCTCAAGATGTGTTACGTATCTCAGCAATTCCTGATGAATCACCAACAGAGTTGCAGCGCAAATTTAAGCCACTTGGCGACTACCTCTCCAAAGAAATTGGTATGAAAGTGGAATTCACTCCGGTGACTGACTATGCCGCAGTTGTAGAAGCCTTAGTAACCAAGAAAATTGACATGGCATGGCTGGGCGGGTTTACTTATATACAGACCAAAATTAGAACGAATGGCACAGCCATTCCCATCATTCAGCGCGTTGAAGATGAAAAATTTACGAGCGTCTTTGTTGTTCCTGCTGATAGTTCGTTAAAAAATCTGGGCGAATTAAAAGGCAAAACAATTGCCTTTGGCTCACCATCTTCTACTTCGGGCCACTTAATGCCTCGTTATTTTTTCATGCAAGCCGGTATTAATCCAGATAAAGATTTTAAGAACATTGCCTTCTCGGGGGCGCACGATGCAACGGTAGCCTTTGTAGCTAGTGGCAAAGCTGATGTTGGAGCACTTAACGCTTCGGTATGGGCAAAATTGAATGAAGCCAAAAATCCAAATGTGCTCAAATTAAAAATTCTGTCTACGACACCACCCTATTTTGATTACAACTGGACAGTACGCGGC
>JAULVH010000168.1:0-2958 GCA_032111105.1 Burkholderiaceae bacterium
CATAGAAAGGGATTGGCTAAAGAAATTGCGATGGGTGAGATGGTACTTAAAACCAGAAAGTCGTCTGTGGTTGTGACTAACCCTACGCACTTAGCCATTGCCTTGTACTACGAGCCTTCTGTAACCCCTTTGCCAGTGGTTCTTGCAAAAGGACAGGATGGACTGGCATTTCAGATGGTGGATATGGCTAAGCAATATGGCATTCCTGTGATGCAGAACATCAATCTGGCTAGAGCACTCATGTCCTTTGCAAAAATTGATCAATACATTCCATCGGACTTGATTGAACCCGTCGCTGAAATTTTAGTTGCGCTAAGGCGTTTATCAGATAACGAGACACCAGGAGCTGTGATTTGATTATTGATCGGTTACATGTTGGCTTGGCTGGATATGTTGAACGCCAACATTTAGACAATCCTCCAGACCGGATTGATGGAGCCGTCGTGCTTTCTTTTGACGGTCGATATCGAATCTATTGTCGACCTGCGCCGCACGGTGATTTGGTGTTGGAAAGTAAGTTGGCCGACGTGCCTGACAAACCAGGCGATGCGGAAGATTTGATTCGAACTACGTTGATGGCTTCAGCTGTTCGCATGATGACTCACGCGGATGTACCTGTTTTATCGAAGAATGGTTTAGTGATTTTGCTACATCAGCGTATTCCTGCGGATGCCACTGTCGATGAACTAGAGGGGTCGTTACAAAATTTTGTTACGTCTTTGGTTGAATGGCGACGTATTTTTCGTATTTTATAAATTAGGGGGTGCCATGCATTATCGATTGCAGCGAGGAGTGGGTTCCCTGATTATCGGATTATTTTTTTCCATGGGACAGGTCTCTACGGCGGCGCCTGTACCTTGGCAAGAGGCGACTTTTACCTATCTTGCTGATAACCAGGATTTAAGTAAAGTATTAGGAACATTCGCCAGAACCTTCGGTTTGGAATTGCAAATGTCATCAGCCGTGTCAGCTAGACGTGATGTGGTTAACGGCAAATTGACAACGACTAATCCAACAGAATTTCTTAACCAGTTATCGTCTTCCTACGGTCTGCAGTGGTTCTATTATGGTGGAACTCTTTACATTAGCCGAAATTTTGAAAATGCGACGCGTTCTATTGGAGCTAATGGGATTTCATTAGCCAATTTTCGCAAAGCGCTGACCGAATTGGGCATTGTTGAAACCAAGTTCGGTTGGGGCGAAGTTCCAGATCGAGGCGTTGCTATGGTTTCAGGCCCCCCAGCTTATGTTGATCTTGTGGCGTGGGCTGTTGCCACGTTACCGTTGCCACAACCCGAACAGCAAATACGGGTGTTTCGCTTAAGGCATGCACAGGTGAATGATCGCGTGATTTCGTATCGAGATCAGCAAATAACCACACCGGGTATTGCGTCTATTTTGATTAATCTAACGAATCCCGATAATGCACGTGGACAGAATCAAAATACCGGTCTAGGATCGATAACAAGTCAGGTAACGGCAATTGCAGCACCGCTAAAATCAATGTCGTCCTTAGGCGATAATAAAAATAGCGAGTCTGGAGGGCAAGAAGGTCAAACCCAAAATCAACCGTCCCAGCAACAATTGCGCCCTAGATCAGTTATTCAAGCTGATCCTCGGTTGAACGCCGTTGTTATTAGAGATACAGCTCAGCGACTACAGATTTTTGAAGATTTGATCGCTTTACTCGATGTACCTAGTCGGTTAGTTGAAATTGAGGCAGTTATTGTTGATGTCAACTCCTCTCGAATATCGGAATTAGGCATTGATTGGGGCGCGCGCTTAGGTGGTGTGGCTGGCGGTTTTGGAAGACCTTCGCTAGCTCCTGATGCATTTACTGCTACGGCCGTTGTGGGCAATAATGTAAATCCAACGACGGTCATTCCAAATGCTGGAAATTTTTTGATGACTCGTATTCGTGCACTTGAAGGTAATGGTGATGCTAAAGTCGTCTCTCGGCCTTCGATTCTAACGGTAGATAACTTGGGAGCTTTGATCGATTTATCCGATACTTTTTACGTGCAGTCACTAGGGGAGCGAGTAGCAAATGTGGTTCCGATATCGGTTGGAACTACTCTCAAGGTTACGCCACATATTATCGAATCAGGTGGCATATCGGCTGTTCATTTGGTTGTTGATATTGAGGATGGTTCTATACAAGATGATAGAAAATTTCAAAATTTACCAACCATTCGACGAAGTGTTATTGGTACTCAAGCGGTCATGGGTGTACGCGAGACTCTGTTAATTGGTGGATTTAATTCTGAATCAAATATCAAAGAGACGAATGCTGTTCCCTGGCTTGGTAACCTTCCTTTTTTTGGTGCTTTTTTTCGCAAAAAAACTTCAACACTTAAAAAAACAGAACGTCTTTTCTTAATTACGCCGAAGATAGTTGCTGAACCTATTCCAAATACATCGCAGAGTGGCTGAAATCACCTGTTACATTGCTTAATCATGTCATCTAACCCTAAGCCATCAGTTTCGCCGGAATCATTGGTTCTAGAAGCTGGCGCTCGTGATGTTCTGTGGTCTGATTCCACAGTCCGGATCTGGCCAGACGCGCCTATTCCTGACCCCGAACGATTTAATCCCTGTGCCGCTAAGGTATTTGCACGTCTTATAGGGGATTATTGGCATGACTGTCACTTAAAAAACGAGATTACACCTGGCGGCTCGCTGGATATTATTGACCTCGCACCCGCCAGCGGTAAAAGTTGCTGGCTAATGATGCAGGCCTTACAGCGTGAGGTGGATACTGAATTATCGTGGCGCTATCTTCCTGTTGCACCGGATAGCGATTGGTTTGATGAACTCTTAGCAACGCCAGAACTAGCTGGCTTTCGTGATCAGGGCTTGCTGGTTCCTATGCTCTGGGACCGGGAGCATGACCAACTGAGCTTAGTAAGTCAGGCAGGGCCAATACCCTGGGTGGCGACTAATCCATGTGTAGTTATA
>JAULVH010000168.1:2968-4214 GCA_032111105.1 Burkholderiaceae bacterium
TTCCTATTTAGGACAACGCTTACTCGCTGTTCATTATGGAAAGCTGATGGAAGTGGATTTTCCAGACCTTTCATGCGAAGCGTTTGATAGTGAGAACTTAGCTGTCGTTCCTTCGCCGCGATGGAAGATTTTTGAATGTCCTTCCATAACCACTGATTTTCAACCACTTTTTGCAGAGTATCTGCAAAAATTTAATAGTTCCCCTGTTCCGTTTCCTGAAGGTGCGCTGCGCTTAATTGACGCCATACACGCGATGGCAAATTACGGCTATTTACTGATCAATTTTTCTACTGGTTGTGCTACAGAATACAGTTTGCGTTTAGCTATGTTTTCTCGTTTGTGTGATCAGTTAAAAGAGAAAAAAACACTACCCGTTAATTTTCATTTGCTAAGTTATCGACTCAAGAATTTAGGATGTAGCGTAGAAAACATACAGCCGCAGCCCCAAGAAATTCTCCAATTGGCTCTGGGTAGGCACAAAGATAGTGATTTACGTTTAAAGCGACTGGCCAGTATTTCTGCATCTAACCGATTTGAACATGTTCCATCTCTGATTGAAGCCACACGCGCATTGGGTACAGCTCATGTGTTGAGTGTGCGGCTTTCACTGCTCAGATTATCGGAGTTTGATATCGATGTATTTCTGACGGGCGACAAGGCGCTGACTGCTGCACTAGCGCACGCAAATAATGAGGGCAGCTTAGATAGGGCCGGTTGGAAAGATGCATTAGGGCGTGTTTGGATGAATTACCTTCCACAGGCTGATGCTGAAAAATTACATCAACGACTTGCTCCTGCAGCCATGCATTGCGGAGCGTGGGCGTTAGCAAAACGAGTACTTCAGCGTGGAATGGAGTACTTTGGTGAAGACGTAGCAGATCTGGCAAATTTGGCTTGGTGTGAAAATCGAACCGGTAATGCAGCACGTGCTTTAGAGCTAGTTGAAGAGGCTTTGCAGATAAACGCGGCCCATCCGCTTGCGCTGGAAGTTCATAAACGGATACTTCAAAGACTGGCTCTTCGCGACGACCAGTGGCGTTGTGTATTAATAGATACAGAGTCACCGTTAGTACTCGAGCCATTAGATAAAACTCATGCAGAGGCTTTTTTTTATCAGTATCGTGATCCTCAAATTGCGATTATGACGGGACTGCCGGCATTAAAATCTGTAGACGAAACTCGTCGATGGATAGAAGAGCAAGACCATGAACCAGGCAAAGTAAATTTTGCAATTATGCTTGCTGAT
>JAULVH010000168.1:4224-8901 GCA_032111105.1 Burkholderiaceae bacterium
AGGGCTTTGTCGGGTTCATTAATTGAGCAGTGTCTGATCATGCTGCGTTCTTTTGTTTTTGGACTGGCGTCGATTTTCAGGGCAGAGCGTTAGCGTCAAATGCTGGTCGTGTCGTGTGTAAGTACGCAGAAAAAATGGGAGTTCCCATCATGCTGACTTCCGCATTTATAGATAATAGGCGCTCGATACGATCATTAACGCGTATAGGATTTAAAGAACTTTCCATACGTGCTTTAGCTCCGGACAATGACCGAATATTTTTCCTGATGACTGAAAACGCTGAAGTCAATGATATTGATGGAGCTAAGGAATTGGTTGACTACTATGCTCGCGAAAAATTATCGTTGAAATTTCCGTCTTTAGGATCCACAGATACCGAAACTATTTCGACTACACCGATGGTGGAATCATTATGAGTTTTTTTGCTACAAGTAACACGGATCTCCGGTTGACCGGGGCATATAAATCCGATGATACAAGCGATGAAGCGAATCGACGCAGAGAAATGCGCCGTAAGCAGCAGAGTACGTCTGTCAAAATTCAGACTCACCAACGAACAGTTGCAAAAAATCTCTTAGATGAGGTACTTGGTAAAGAGTTTACGCAATCAAAAAATAAGACAAACGGAAATCAGCCAGATTTAGGGCAGCGACAAGGACTACCTGTTCCGGCTCGGTTGACAGGTAAGGATGTAGAGGGCGACGCAGACGAGCACAGAAATATATCGGATGGTGATGATCAATTGAGATCAGACCAAGCTCGTAATACAGCTATAAAAAATGAATTATCTGCAGCCAAATACAGAGAATATTTTAATAAATTCTCTCAGACTGCAGATTCTGCTGACGCTGAGGCACTACATCAGACATCGAGTGAATTAATCGAGGCCGATGCAGGTGCCAAGCAGCAGGCGCCTTTACAAAACAAAAATCTGCCGCAATCGCCCCTATCCATGCTGACTACACAGCTAGATAAACTTAAAAACCAAATTTTATTGATAGATGAAACGCGGTTTCAGAGCCAAATAAGCATTCAAGATTTAGAACAATCGGCACAACAGCAGGCTCGTATGGCAACTTCACTGGATTTTTTAGAAGGGTATGCTGAGGGATTGATTAAGGATGAAGCTAGTCGTAAGCAATTTGAGCAATCGTGTACAGATCTGCGTGAACAATTAAATCACAGTGAGCTCAATTTCAACTCAGCACTAGCAAACACCTATATAAATCAATCAAACCTATCATCTGTTCAAATTCGAGCTGAAACAATTAATGAAAATAACCAACATCAAGCGATCGCTATTAAGCTAGAGCATGATGAGCACATTAAAAAAATGGAAAAAGACGCTGACATTGATCATCACGACGATGAGGTAACAATTTCGCGCTTAGATGATACTAACCTTACGCAACGAAATCGACTTGCTAAACGCGATAGAAATAACGCGGAAACTACCCTGCCATTATTGGTGCAACGTTCTGTTTAAAACTAGTAGTTTTTTCAGTTTAACCGGGATTGATTTACTAAAACCGAGACTTAAGGAAGCATTGATTTTATAAAACTCGAGACGCTTCTTGAATTAGGAACCAAACTAATACGTTGATTTGCGCCGTACCCCGCTGCACCGCTCCGCTGGCTCGCCATAAAATTCAGCACAAACCAGCGTTCCTCTAAGTCGGTTACAAGATTAAACAAAGCCCGTGGTTCAGTTTGGTATTGATTATTAAAATACGAGAGCTACCCCGGCCTGTATAAAGTGAGTACGCAATACAGCTCGAGCTCGAGATACGCGACTACGGACAGTGCCAAGAGGGATATCCAATATTTCTGCAGCATCTTGATACGAGATTTCATCGATAGCAACCAGGCTGAGAACCTCACGCATCTCGGTTGGCAAACCTGAGAAGGCTCCCTCTACCAAAGCCAGTAATTCGCGTTGTTCGAATGAATCGCTGGGATCAGGTTCCGGACACGCAAGTCCACCGAGGATTTCATCTGATTCAAATCGATAGACCCGATGGGGCGCGCGACTAAGGTAGTTTCTGACCATATTCATCGCTATACCGTACAGCCACGTTGATAATTTTGAATCTCCACGAAAACAATGAATGGTCCGAGCTGCCTCCGCAAATGCCTGTTGAGTAATATCGGCTGCATCTTCAGCTTGATCAATATAGCGAATAACAAACCTATAGAGACGTTTTTGGTGTTCCCTCATTAATTCTCGGAATAAGATTTCCTGATCTCGTTCAGAGGGGGGCGTAGCGCTGTCTTCGGCAAAAAATGAGGGTGTATTTTTTTTTGTTAATTCAGGTTCAATTGATTCGTCTGAATTTTGATCGTCTAATTCATCTTCAGGAAGATCATTGAACAGACTATCGAGTCCCTCATCAAAAATATCTTCAGGGTCATCGGTGGCGACAGGTTCGTCTAGGTAGGCTTCGATACTTACATCGGGACTCGCGCTCATGGAACTGCTCCTATCGCGGACTATTGCCTTTTAAGAATCCAGAACCATTCACTTTCTGATGAGCTAAATTCAGCATTCCTGAAAAGAAGAAAAATGCAAATTCAGATCAAAAAACTTCAGAAACTACCTAATTCGTGGGATTGACAAACGCAGATTAGTGCGAGTTGGGAGCCATAAAAATCAAGATGCCAATTTGGTCAGATGGCATTCTTAAAACTCATGTGGCTATTCCTTGGGGAGAAGAATTTGCTAGGACGATGGCAGCCAGGAGTAGTAGGGCTAGTCGGTATAACAACCGAGATATTAGGTAGAACAGGCAGGAGCGGATGTTCTTTGGGCTGTTATGTCGCCATAGGAAATGACTTTATTCTAGGATCCTGATAAGAATGCTTACCGTGGGGTTGCATAGCGCTGCCAGAGACAGGTTTTCACTTTTTCTGTGAGGTGGCGTGGGAGTTCCGTGCGCGAATCGCTAAGCGCCTCTTATAATGGCGATTATTCCACTGCTGAAACTCCCTTAACATGCATTACTTATCAACCCGTGGCCATGCGGCCAGACCTTCTTTTTCCGAAATCCTACTAGGCGGACTTGCGCCGGATGGCGGCTTATACCTGCCGCTGACTTACCCGCAAGTTACCCGGGCTGAATTGGATGCCTGGCGTTCACTGAGCTATGCCGAGTTAGCTTTTCAGGTGCTGGATAAATTTGCGACCGATATACCTGACGAGGACCTTAAAAACCTCGTTATGCGTACTTACACGGCAGAGGTTTACCGTAATTGCCGCCTCGGGGACGATGCGACCCGCATAACGCCACTGCGTATCCTTGAACAAGCCGATGGGCACCAGCTTGTTTTGCAGAGCTTGTCGAATGGCCCGACCTTGGCATTTAAAGATATGGCCATGCAGCTGCTGGGTAATTTGTTTGAATACACCCTGCAAAAACAAGGATCCGAGCTCAATATTTTGGGTGCCACCTCGGGCGATACCGGCAGTGCCGCTGAATACGCCATGCGTGGCAAGCAAGGCATCAAAGTATTTATGCTCTCGCCGCAACATAAGATGAGCGCATTTCAGACCGCCCAGATGTTTAGCCTGCAGGATCCGAATATCTTCAACATTGCGGTTGATGGCGTGTTTGATGATTGCCAGGATATGGTCAAAGCGGTTTCCAATGATTTGGAATTCAAGGCTCACCAAAAAATAGGTACGGTCAATTCCATCAACTGGGCGCGCGTCGTGGCGCAAGTTGTTTATTACTTCCGCGGTTATCTTTCAGCCACTGAGTCGACTAATCAGCAGGTGTCGTTTACTGTCCCTTCCGGAAATTTCGGCAATATCTGCGCTGGCCACATCGCACGCATGATGGGTCTGCCGATTAAAAAACTAGTGGTAGCTACCAATGAAAACGATGTGCTACATGAGTTTTTTCAGACAGGTAGCTATCGTGTGCGTAAGTCATCCGAGACTTTGCATACCAGCAGCCCCAGCATGGACATCAGCAAGGCATCGAATTTCGAACGCTTTATTTATGATTTGTTAGACGGTGATACCGATCGTGTGCGGCAGCTATTTCATAAAGTTGATCGTGAAGGTGGATTTGATCTTTCAGGCAAACCCGGCAGCGACGGTAATGAATTCGCTGGTGTAGGTCGTTTTGGTTTTTTCTCTGGAAAATCAACGCATGCAGATCGCGCAAAAACAATACGCACACAGCCGATGGCATCAAAGTCGCACGCGAGCACATAGAAAAAGATGTGCCCATGATCGTGCTTGAAACAGCACTGCCTGCAAAATTTAACGAAACCATACGCGAAGTCTTAGGGCGGGATGCAGATCGTCCAGCGGGCTTTGAAAACATAGAGTCATTGCCACAGCGCTTTGATGTAATGGCAGTAGATGAAGCCGAGATCAAACGCTATGTCGCAGCCCGAACAGGTTTGTAATAGCTTGCTCTATTTTTAGCAGACTAAAATTAGCAGACCAAAATCGATACGAATAAAAATATGACGACTAAACCGCCCATGCTAAGCACCAAGGAAGCATTAGCTTCTTTGTTGAGTGCCGCGCAGCCCGTAACGGACACAGAAGTCATTCCTACGATTGATGCAACCGGTCGTGTCTTAGCGCAGCCTCTGCAATCGCCATTGGATGTGCCCGGCATGGACAACACCCAAATGGATGGCTATGCCGTTAGGGCGAGTGAT